>JACMNW010000214.1 GCA_014378345.1 Pseudorhodobacter sp.
ATGCCATTGGTGGTTTGACGTTGTGGAGCGTGGATGCGGGCTTGATTGGCAAGGATGTGAAGGCGTCGCTGGCGTCTGACAAGATACGCTTTCTGGCAATCGCGAACCCGGAATTAGCCCCCTACGGCGTGGCTGCGAAGGAAGCGCTAACGAATTTGGGGCTTTGGGACGCGGTTCAGCCGAAAATCGTGCTGGGGCAAAACATCGGGCAGGTGTTTGCGATGGCAAGCACCGGGGCAGCGGATGCAGCGTTTGTGGCGACATCGGCTTTGCATGGCGCGGATGCGTCCACGGGATCAGGGTTGGATATTCCGCAGGCTTTGTTCACGCCGCTACGGCAGGACGCCGTTTTGCTTGTGAAGGCCAAGGATAATGCTGCCGCAGTGGCATTTCTGGAATTTCTGAAAGGTGATACAGCCAAGGGCATTATGTCCGATTTTGGCTATGATTTCCCGGAATGACCCTGCCTGACCTATCTCCACTTTGGTTGACGCTGCAATTGGCCGCTGTGACCGCTGTGGTGCTGTTGATACTGGGCACGCCGCTGGCATGGTGGCTGTCGCAAACCCGCAGCCGGGTGAAGCCGGTGGTGGAGGCGATAACCGCTTTGCCATTGGTGTTGCCGCCAACGGTACTGGGGTTTTATCTGCTGATCATCATGAGCCCACGGTCGCCGATTGGAGCGTTTTGGGTGGATGTTACGGGCAATACATTGACGTTTTCATTTACCGGGCTGGTGATTGCGTCGGCGCTGTATTCGTTGCCATTCACAGTGCAGCCGTTGCAGGCGGCGTTTGAGGGGTTGGGACGGGCACCGTTTGAATTGGCGGCGACGCTGCGAGCGGGGGCGTTGGACCGGTTTTTCAGCATCACTGTGCCAATGGCGGGGCGCGGGTTTTTGACGGCGGCGGTGCTGACATTCGCCCATACTGTGGGGGAATTTGGCGTGGTTTTGATGGTGGGTGGCAATATTCCGGGGCAGACCAAGGTGATTTCCATCGCCATTTACGAACAGGTTGAGACGATAAATTATGCCGATGCGCATGTGTTATCGGCGATCATGCTGGGATTTGCGTTTGTGGTATTGTTGTTTGTCTACACGCTGAACCGCCGTTATCCGATACGGGTGGGCTGAGGGCGTGGTGCTGGATGTGGACATCACGCATGGGTTTGGCGGCTTTGATCTGGCGGTCAAACATCGGTTTGCTGCCGGGGGGATAACGGCGGGCTTTGGGCGGTCGGGGTCGGGTAAAAGCACGCTTTTGCGGATTATTGCGGGGCTGGAGCCGGGGGCAAAGGGCCATGTGGCGCTGGACGGGATGCTTTGGCAGGATGCGGTTAGCTTCGTGAAGCCAGAAGCCCGGGGCGTGGGGATGGTGTTTCAGGATGCGAGGTTGTTTGGGCATCTGACAGTTGCTGGCAATCTCGAATATGCGGCAAAACGTGCGGCGGGGTTGGGCGGGCCGCAGGTGGTCGCAATCGCCCGCGATTTTGATCTTTTGCCGCTGATGGACCGCCGCCCGCAGGGGCTTTCGGGGGGGGAACGGCAGCGGGTGGCACTAGCGCGGGCGCTGTTGTCGGTACCGCGCGTGTTGCTGCTGGATGAGCCGTTGGCGGCGTTGGATGATACCCGCAAGGCCGAGATCTTGCCCTATCTGGAACGGTTGCGCGACAGCAAGGATATGCCGATTTTGTATGTGAGCCATTCGATGGCCGAAGTGGCGCGGATTGCGACGGATATTGTGGTGATGCAGGCGGGCCGCGTACTGCGATCTGGCACGGTTGAGGATGTGCTGTCTGATCCGGCGGCAGTGCCGGATCTGGGCGTGCGGGATGCGGGGGCGGTGTTGCGGGCGCGGGTGGTGGCGCATCATGCGGATGGGCTGACGGAATTGGCGGTATCGCAGGGGGTGTTTTTGTTGCCACGGTTTGCGGCGGCGATTGGGGCCGTGGTGCGGGTGCGTATACCGGCGCAGGATGTGATTTTATCGCTGCACAGGCCAGTCGGGATTTCAGCGCTGAACATTCTGCCGGTGGTGATTGCGTCTGTTTTTCAGGGCGATGGCCCCGGTGCCGCCATTGGGTTGGTGTCGGGCGAAGATAGGTTGCTGGCGCGGGTGACGCGCAGGTCGGCCGATGCGATGGGGTTGACCGAAGGCTTGGCGTGTTATGCTGTGGTGAAATCGGTGGCGGTGGCGCAGGGCGATGTGGGCTTGGCGCGCTAGGCGAAGGTCACTGTTTTGCCAAGCGGTAGTGACCGGATGCGCTTTCCAGTTAGCCCGAAGATGGCGTTGGCAAGGGCGGGGCGGCGGGGGGTGTGCCGGGCTCACCTATGCCGCGGATTTTTTTGCCGTTTTCTAGGATGGCCACGGCGATGGGTGGGCATTCGTACAGGCGCAAGGGTTCGTAATCGGGGAAGCTTTGCTGTTCAACTTTACCGTCGGCAAACGTGATTTCGCCACGTATAGCGGCGCTTAGGCCGTAGATGATGGCGCTTTGCACCTGTGCCTCGATGATGCGGGGATCAAGGGCGATACCGACATCGACGGCGGCCCAGATGTTCGTCAGTTTGATGCCAGCGTCGGTTTGTTCAACCTCGATCACTTCGGCCACAGGCACGCCAAAGCTCAGGTGATAGGCGAGAGGCGGCGATTTGGGCGGTTTGATCGGCGCTTTTGGCGGGATAGGTGGCTTTTCCCCAATCAAAAGTTACCGCATCTGCCGCCCCAAACGCGGCCCAGGTGGAGGTGGCGACAACGGCGATGCCGCCGTCCAGTTCGATGATGTGTTTCACGCCGGGCATGGCGAGGGCATCTTTGGCGTCATAGTTGATCATAGCAACGCCAAGATTGGGATTGGTGCGGACGGTGGCGAACAGCTGCCCCGAAAGGCGCACGTCACCTACGTATTGTGCGGTGCGAGTGACCTTGGCCAGCATATCGGTGCGGGGTTGGGATTTGCCAAGTTGGCTCCAGTTGGCTTTTTCTTTGAGCGGGGCATCGGATAGTAGGTCGATGGCGGCGGCAGCGGATGCCAGTTCAATTTAGGTCAGGCGCTTGCCATTTGGGGCAACGACAGCACCGCCTTCGATTTTCAGGTCGGTCTCGGCGATATTCATTTGTGCGGCAGCGGCCTTGACCAAAACCGCCCGCGCCATAGCCCCCGCTTGGCGCATTTTGTCTTAGGCGTCGGGGGTTGAGGAGGAGCCGCCTGTTATTTGAAAGCCCAGAAACTTGGCGGGGATATGCATGGCCCCGCGCATGGTACCGGCGATCCAACTATGGTCGGTGGGCGCAAAAGGCACGCCTTCTTCCAGTATGGCACCATTGAAATAGGCGTGGGAAGCGGGGCCGTGATGAACCGTTACTTGATCCAGCGGGATCTCCATTTCTTCGGCCACCAAGGCGGCCAGCGTGGTATGCACGCCCTGCCCCATTTCTGCACGCGGCGCGATAATGGTCACGCCAGACGCGTCAATCATCACATAGGGGGTTAGGGCCACGGTGTCAGCTTCGGCCAGCAAGGGGTGGATTGGCTTACCATCGGCCCTATACCGGCAGAGCTTGGCGATGCAGATATGCTTGCCGCAACTGTGCTTGCGTCGCTAGAGGGCCTGAAAACTGTTGCCAAATCAACGGATGGTTATCTTGCGGCGCAAGCGCAACTTGCACGAATGGTGGCACTTGCGCTTGGTCGGTAAGCGATAAATCGCTAAAATTCATTGGGTTAAGCCTGTATTCACGCTGATGCCTTAAGTCTGGCGACGGGTGTTATGAATTGGGTGGTGGAATGGCAGGGCAATCAAATGCCGCGCCAGTCATTATCAAGCGTAAGAAAATCATCAAGGGCGGCGGTCATCACGGTGGTGCGTGGAAAGTGGCCTATGCTGACTTTGTGACGGCCATGATGGCCTTTTTTATGCTGATGTGGCTGCTGAACGCGACAACAGAAAAACAACGCAAAGGCATTGCGGATTATTTCAATCCGGCGATACCGATTGTGCGCATTTCGGGCGGAGGGTCAGGCGCGTTCGGCGGCGATTCCGTGTTTTCGGAACAACAGCTTGCGCAAAACGGGACCGGCGCATCCGCAGGGGCGCCTTCTGAAGAAGACAAAGCACGGGGTGCGGAAAAAGCGGCTGACACCGATAGCAGTGGCGAGATGGCTGACCTGAAAGCAGTGGAAAAAAAGCTGTTGGCACGCGGTGGCGAAAGCATGACCATGGATGCGATCATGCGCCATGTTGTGACCCGCGTGACAGATGAAGGGCTTGTCATCGAGATCTTTGACCTGGTTGATAACCCACTATTTGCGCAAGGGTCATCAGTACCGGAAAGTGTAACCAAAGACATAGCAACGATGCTGGCCGAGGTGTTGGCCCTGACGAAAAACCAAATCGCGATCAACGGGCACGTAAAGTCCTATCCTATTACCCTGATCGACAATCCGGCTTGGGACCTGTCTGCAGATCGTGCACAGGAATTGCGCGGCCTTATCGAATCGGCGGGGCTTTCAGGCGGCCGGATGCAGCGTATTTCAGGCTACAGCGACAGAGTATCAGTAACGCCGAACCCAACTGACGCCAGAAACAACCGCCTGGAGGTGATTTTGTTGCGCAGGAACAGGTAACAATAGAATGCATTTTATACGTTAGCCCGATTTTAAGACCCCGCATCGCAGGGTCTGCCTTGACCAGGAGTCGAAGCAGCAGAAAGGCGCTACCGTATGACCATTTCCTCCGCGCTCAACGCCGGGGTGGCGGGGCTTAATGCCAATGCCACCCGGCTTGCCACCATTTCCGATAACATCGCAAACTCTGCCACATATGGGTATAAACGCGCGTCGACCGATTTTGAAAGTATGGTCATCACCGAAGCGCCCGGCGCGGGCAGCTATTCTGCAGGCGGTGTGCGGGCGACCACCACGCGTTTGATCAATGAACGCGGTGCGTTGGTGTCTACGGCCAATGCGCTGGACATTGCGATTGCCGGGCGTGGCATGTTGCCGGTAACCCAATCTGCCGGATTGGGCGCTGCCATCGGTGGAACCACCTTGATGATGACTACGACCGGGTCTTTCAACCCCGACGCCAATGGCATCTTGAAGACCAAATCGGGTCTGGTGTTGCTGGGTTGGCCTGCAAATGCCGACGGCACAATTCCCGTTCTGCCGCGCGATACCATGTCTGGTCTGGTGCCGGTGGTGGTGAATGCCAACCAACAAGCGGGCGATCCGACCACCGAAATGAAGCTTGGGGTGAATTTGCCCGCCACCAATACCAAAGCAGGCGCACCCGGTACAGCGCTGCCCTTGTCGGTGGAATATTTTGGCAATCTTGGCACGTCCGAATCTATTGGCGTTACCTTCACGCCAACTGTTCCGCTTGCAGGAACATCCAACCAATGGACGCTGGTCCTGCGCGATTCCGCCCAGGGCAATGCGGTGATCGGGGAATATACGCTGACCTTTGACGACACACGCGGCAATGGCGGCACGCTTGCATCTGTGGCGGTGGTATCGGGCGGGGCCTATAACGCGGTAGATGGCACCTTAGGCTTAAGTGTTGCCGGCGGGCCGTTGACCATGAAAATCGGAAAACTGGCAGACCCTAATGGTTTGACACAGCTGTCTGACAGCTTTGCGCCAACGGCGATTACCAAGAACGGATCGCCAGTTGGCAACCTTACCGCAGTTGAGATTGACGAAAACGGTTATATTACCGCTACCTATGACACCGGTTTTACCCGCAGGCTGTACCAAATTCCGCTGGTTGATATGCCAAACCTGAACGGGTTGATCGCGCTGGATAACCAGACTTACGAGATATCGCCTGAATCCGGATCGTTCTTTTTGTGGGATGCGGGCGATGGGCCAACCGGGTCTGTTGTGGGGTACGCGCGCGAAGGGTCGACCACGGATGTGGCGGCAGAACTGACCAACCTTATCCAGACGCAGCGCGCTTATTCATCGAACGCCAAGGTCATTCAGACGGTGGATGAGATGTTGCAAGAAACCACAAACATCAAACGATAGAGGCGGTAGGTGAGTATTTCTGGCGCCCTTTCCAACGCTTTGTCTGGCCTGACGGCTTCGTCACGGTCGGCGGAAGTGGTATCCAACAATATCGCGAATGCGCTAAACGAAGGGTATGCGCGCCGCGAGTTGGTGCTTGGGCCGCGCAGTCTTGGTGGCACCGGTCAAGGCGTTGCCGTGACCGGCATTTCACGGGCGGTCAATCTGGTGCTGTTGTCAGACAGGCGGGTGGCGCAGGCGGGCACGGGTGACAGGCAAACACGCGCGCAGTTTTTCACAAAGCTGGAGGTGGCGATTGGTGCGCCCGGTACTGAGGGGTCGCTGACCAGCCGTATAGCCGCCTTGGATACCGCACTGATCGAGGCGGCCAGCAGGCCGGAATCGGAAGGCCGTCTTACCAAGGTGGCAGATACGGCCCGCGCACTTGCCAAACAGATTGGGGCTGCGGCCACATCTGTGCAAAGCGCACGCGCCGATGCTGATCACCAAATCGGGACAGATGTTGAAAGAGTAAACGCAGCGATGTCCCGTGTGGCCGAAATGAACGTGGAAATTCGCGGGCATCTCAGTTCAGGGCGTGATCCATCGGCGCTTATGGACCAACGGCAACAGTTGGTTGATCAGATAGCATCGGTCGTGCCGTTGCGTGAAGTACAGCGCGACCATGGCCAGATTGCGCTGTTTACAACAGGCGGTGCAGTGCTGGTGGACGGGCGTGCGAATGCGTTTGGCTTTACCACCGTTGGGGTGGTTGAACCGGATATGACGGTTGGCGGGGGCGGGCTTTCTGGCCTGACGCTGAACGGATTGCCGATTGCCGCGTCCGGGCCGTACAGCACGGTAACGGGTGGGACGTTGGCTGCGAACTTTGCGGTACGTGATGAACTTGGTCCGGCCGCGCAATCGCGCTTGGATGCCGTAGCACGCGATTTGATTGAACGTTTTGGCAGCCTTGACCCCACAATAGCACCCGGTAATCCGGGTTTATTTACCGACGCAGGTGCGGCTTTGCTGCCAGCCAATGAGCTGGGGCTTGCGCAACGCCTGTCGCTGAATGCCACCGCTGACCCCGCGCAAGGCGGGGCTTTGTGGCGATTGCGCGATGGGTTGGGGGCACTAACCCCCGGCCCAACTGGCAACTCGGCGCTGCTTGGCGCGTTGCAGGCGGCGTTGACTGCATCGCGGCAGCCCGTTTCAGGTGATTTCCTGCCCGGCCTGCGCAGTTTTTCGGGGCTGGGCGCCGATATGCTGTCTGCCGTGAGCACAGCGCGGCTTTCTGCTGACACCGAGGCCAGCTTTTCTGCCGCCAAATCTGAAGGATTAAAGGTGCAAGAATTGCAAGGTGGCGTCGATACGGACCGCGAAATGCAAGACCTGTTGCAGATTGAAAAGGCCTATGCGGCCAATGCAAAGGTCATCCAAACGGTTGATGAAATGCTTGATCTGTTATTGGGGATATAATCCATGTCAATGATATCCTTGGGTGATCTGGCGCAATCTTTCATGTTGCGCCGCCAAAATACAGATTTGAAATCCGATCTGCAGCGGTTGACCACGGAAATGACGACCGGTCAGGCAACCGATGTAGGCCGACATATTGGCGGCGATTATGCGCCCCTTGCTGGCATCGACGCCTCCTTGGCGCGGTTGCAGGGCTACAAGTCCGCCACATCAGAGGCAGGCCTGCTAAGTGGGGCGATGCAAACCGTGCTTGGCGCGGTTGAAGGCATGGCCAGCAGCCTTGGCCCACAACTATTGGCGGCGTCAAGTGCGGCAACCACAACCCAGATCAATGCCGTGGGGGCTGATGCGCGCCAGAAACTGGGCACTGCAGTGGCGCTTTACAACACAGATATCAGCGGGCGGGCGTTGTTTGCAGGCAAGTCGACCGATGGCCGCGCGACGATAGATGTGGATAGCCTGCTTGCGGCACTGGGCACAGAAATTATCGGGGCAACGTCGGCACCTGATATAGAGACCCGGGTTACCGCCTGGTTTAATGCGCCCGCTGGCTATGCCAGCCTGGGGTATTTGGGCGATGACCCACTGCAGCCCTTGGCCATTGCCCCCGGCGAGACGGCTGATTTAGGTTTTACCGCTGCTGATCCGGGCATTCGCGATACGCTTAAGGGCTTGGCTTTGGCCGCGTTGCTGGATCGGGGGGCGCTTGCCGGAAACATCCAAGCCCGCGCTGATCTTGCACGCCGCGCCGGTGAAAATCTGGTCAACAGCCAGACCAGCCGCGCCGATATGGCAGCACGTCTGGGCACAGCCGAAGGCCAGATTTCAGCCGCCACATCACGGAACAGCGCCGAGACATCTGCGCTGCAAATCGCCCGCAACGGAATCACGGATGTGGACCCCTATGAGACTGCCTCAAAGCTGGAGGCGACACGCCAACAGATTGAAACGCTCTATGCCCTAACCGCGCGAATATCGCGCCTAAGCTTGGTGGATTTCTTGCGATGATCAGACTTCTGTTTTGTTTTATCTGCTGCGCGGTACCCGCTTTTGCAGGGCCAATTCGCATCAAGGATCTGGTTGAATTTGACGGGGTGCGCGGCAACGATCTGGTCGGATACGGCCTTGTCGTTGGTTTGAACGGCACGGGGGATGGGCTGGGCAATGCGCCCTTCACAGAAGAGATCATGTCAAATCTGCTGGAGCGGCTTGGCGTCAACGTGGCAGGTGAGAAATACCGCCCAAAAAATGTAGCGGCTGTGTTCGTGACCGCAACACTGCCTGCTTTTGCCCGCGCTGGTGGCAAGATTGACATTACCGTTTCAACAATCGGCGATTCCAAAAGCCTGCAAGGTGGCACGCTTGTCATGACGCCACTGAACGGTGCCGATGGGCAGATATATGCAGTGGCCCAAGGCACGATCATTGCTGGCGGCATTGCGGCACAAGGCGATGCCGCCCGTATTATTCAAGGGGTACCAACGGCGGGAACGATACCGTCTGGCGCGCGGGTTGAACGGGAGGTGGAGTTTGATTTTACATCCTTGAAGTCAATTCGGATGGCACTGCGCACGCCAGATTTCACGACCGCCGGCCGGATCGAGGACGCCATCAACGCAGATTTTGGCCGCCCAGTGGCTGCGATGCTGGATTCAGGCACCGTGGCGATTGACCTTGATGCAGCCCAGATGGCGTCGCCTGCGCATGTGTTGGGCCGGGTTGAGAACATATCGGTGGAACCCGAAACGCGAGCGCGCGTGGTGGTAGATCAAAGGTCTGGCACCATTGTGATGGGCGAAGATGTGCGCATCAGCCGGGTGGCGATTGCCCAAGGCAACCTGACGCTGCGCATCGAAGAGGCCCCGATGGCAGTACAGCCTAACCCGTTTAGTGAGGGCGAGACGATTGTTGTGCCGCGCAGCACGGTGGGGCTTGATGTGGCAGGCGGAAACGGGCTGGCAGAAATCACCGCTGGCACCGATCTGTCTGAGGTGGTGGCAGGGTTGAACGCGCTGGGCGTGGCCCCCTATGACATGATCGACATTCTCAAAAGCATCAACGCGGCTGGGGCGTTGCATGCCGAATTTGTGGTGAATTGATGAGGCTTGGTTGAAAATAGCAAAAGGCCGATACGACAATCGTATCGGCCTTTTGGTGTGTGGAGAATCCGTTAAGGTTTGCTGGTGACATAAAGGCTAAAAGTAACTTCGCACGAGCGCCCCCGATATCAGCGACCAACCATCAGCTACCACAAAGAATGCAAGCTTGAATGGCAACGATACTGCGGCCGGGGGCACCATCATCATACCCATCGACATCAGAACTGCCGCGACGACAAGATCAATGATCAGGAACGGCAAGAACACCAAAAAACCGATTTCAAACGCGCGCTGTACTTCGCTAAGCAAGAAGGATGGGATCAAAAGCGACAGCGGCGCATCGATCGGTGTGCCAACTTCGCCGGGTCTCAAGGCCTGAAGCTGCGCAAATGTATCGCCATCAAGCCGGTCTGCCATAAACACCCGAAACGGTGCCATTGTCGCCTCAAACGCCGCGGGCAGTTCAACCGTGCCTTGTGACAGTGGCTGCAAACCTTTTGTCCAGGCTTCAGTGAACACCGGGTCCATCACATACCAGGTCAGAAACAGGGCAAGGCTGACAATCAGCATATTTGGCGGGGCTTGTTGCAGCCCGATTGCTTGGCGCAAGATCGACAGAACGGTTACGATGAAGGGAAAGCACGTCACCATCACCGCAAGGCCAGGCACAAGGCTTAGCACCGTGATCAGCGCAATAAGCTGCACGGACCTTGTAGCAAGCGATCCGTCATCGCCCAAATTAAGGGTCAGCTCTTGCGCCATAGCTGGCCCGGCCAGAACAATTAAAATGACCGCGATGGTAAGATGCCGCATCAAAGCCCGCCTCGTAAATTGGCAACTTCGGTCAAACGCACCGCCAATTGACCCGCCTGATCGCCGTCAAGTTCCTGTAATTCGCCACGCGCGATCAAGCGGTCACCGACATACAATTCAACCAGGTCGTCAACTTTGCGG
>JACMNW010000215.1 GCA_014378345.1 Pseudorhodobacter sp.
GGGCAGGGCGTGGGCCGACCGGAAGCCCGGTCGCAGGATCAGAATGAGACAGGACATTGTCCTCCGGTAAAACGCGCCGGTGAGGCCCGGCGCTTGGTTATGGTGGCAGTGGTATCACCCGGCAAGCGAAACCTCAATGGCGCGCCGGGTGGCGCCTGGGCAAGGGTCATTTGCCCTTCGATTGCGCAGCGATGACGGGCAGGTGGCAACCCTTGGTCTGCAACGAAAGGTGGGCTTCGGTATGGGGATGTTTCAGGAAAAAGGCTGGCTACAGCGCAAGACTGGCCCGTTGCCGGGGCAAAAGCTAGCTGTGCTGATGTTGCTATTGGCGGCGTTTTTCTGGGGATCAGGCAATGTAGCCAACAAAACCGTGCTGCAAGATCTTGATCCGATTGCCGCGGTAGCATTGCGCAGTGTAATCGCATTTGTGGTTTTGCTGCCCTTTGCATTTCGCGAATTGTTGGGTGTTCTTTGCCTTGAAGCCTGGACGAAAGCAGCGGTTTTGCCCTCTGTTTTGTTCGCAACTGCAATCATTGTGCAACAATGGGGATATCAGCATGCCTCTGTTACCAATGCCAGTTTTCTGGTCAATACCGGATCTTGTCTGACACCGTTCATTGCGTTTGTGGTGCTGCGCGAACGGATGCCGCGCTGTATTTTAGCGGCGGTTGCCCTGACCCTGCTTGGCGCTTTTTTGATGAGCGGGGCAGGGCGTTCGCTAGGGTCAATGAACCTTGGCGATGTGGCTTGTTTGGTGTCAGCCGTGTTTTATGCAGGCTGGATCGTGGCCCTTTCGCGCCATGCCTTGAAGCACGGCTGCCCGCTTGCGCTCACTTGTATGCAGTGTGGCCTGACCTTTGTGTTGGCCACTTTGCTTTTGATGCTGCTGGACCCGCGCCAACCCGGGTCGGTGACAAGTGCCCTGCCCAAGGTGATTTATCTTGGTATTTTTTCCACCGCCATTGCCTTTGGTTTGGCCGCTGCTGCGCAGAAAAAAGTTTCAGCATCGACCGCGGGGGTCTTAATGGCGGCTGAAAGCCTGTTTGGTGCAGCTGGCGGTATTTGGCTGCTGGGCGAACGGCCGGGCCTGCTTGCAATCTTGGGCGCCTGCGCAATGCTTTTTGCCATTTATATCGTCGCCCGTGATCCGGCGCTGCCGGCTGGCGAGGTGATTTTTAATCCAATTTCCGAAAAAGGATAAAGAAAATGACCATTTCACAACACGGTACAGACCCGGTGCAGGGCGTCACCTAAGTTGCCGTCGAGGCGGACTATTTCGAAAAGCGCGGACTGCGGCGGTATGCGGGTATCTGGTCGCTTTGGGCGCTGGGCGTAGGCGCGGTGAAATCGGGGCCTATCTGAGCGCGATTTTTGGGCCATCGGTACCAGCGCCTATATGGTGGTTTGGCACTTACGCGCTGTTTATGGCGTTGAATATGGTGGGGGTGGCGTTGACTTTTCGGGTGACGTTGGTGGTGACGTTGATCTCGCTTGCGATACTTCTGTTCTTTTGCGCGGCGGCCCTGCCGCATGTGGATATTGCGCGCTGGGCGATGAATATCGCGCCGGATGGGTCTGAATTGCCGAACGGTGGGGGTTCGTTTCTGCCAATGGGCTATGGCAGTGTGCTGGCCTGTCTGCCGTTTGCGGTGTGGCTGTATCTTGCGATTGAGGAATTGCCGATGGCGGCGGAAGAATCGGTTGATCCAGTGCGTGATATGCCGAAAGGCATCTTGCTGGCACTGGGTACGTTGATTGTGACGGCGTTTTTGATTGCCGTGATCAATCCGGCGATAAATGGTGTCGGCGCGCACCGGCTTGCCCAATCAGGCGAGCCTGTTCTGGAGGGGTTCCGCGCGATGTTTGGCGGGGCGGGGGCCGATATTCTGGGGCTGATTGCGCTGTCGGGATTGGTGGCTAGTTTCCATGCAATTTTGTTTGCGCAGGGGCGACAGATTTTTGCGCTGTCCCGGTCTGGCTATCTGCCGCCGTTCTTGTCGTTGGCCCATAACGCGCGCAAGACGCCATTTGTTGCAATGATCTTTGGTTGCGGGATTGGGTTGGCGTTTATGGTGGGATTAACGATGTTTAGCGGGTCAAAAGGTGTAACTGATGCGCGCATTGGTGGGCTACTTTTGAACATGGCGGTGTTTGCGGCGATGCTTTCGTATTTGTCGCGCGCAGCGGCGTTTTTGGTGCTGCGCAGGGATCACGCCGACCTGCCAAGGCCCTTTGTCAGCCCGTTTGGCCGTGCGGGGGGGTGGATAACCATTGTCATTTGTATGGTGACGCTGGCTTATCAGGTGCGAGATGCGGCGTTTCTGGACGGGGTTGTTTGGGTGGTGGTTTGGATGGGGTTGGGGATCGGCTGCTTCATGGTGTTTGCCCGCCACCGCCTGGTGCTGAGCCCGGATGAGGCCGCAGCATTGGCGCGACGGTAGCAGTTTATCGCGCCGCTTGACCTAGCGTCATGCAAATTGTTACAAATCAAGATATTATTGAATTGACGTTAATTCATCCATTTAAGGTGAGCTGATGCGCCTGCAGTTGAATGGGCCATTTCGTGTTTTTGATGATCAAGGCCGGGATGTGACCCCAAAAGGCATTAAAGAACGCGGGCTTTTGGCCCTGCTTTTGATGTCACCGGGGCAGCGGCGCACGCGTGCCTGGATGCAAGACAAATTGTGGAGCGAGCGGACGCCGGAACAAGCTTCGGGCAGCAGCAGGCAAGCCTTGTCAAATGTGCGCAAGGCGTTGGGCGATTTGGGGCACCGGCTGCACAGTGACCGGTCTGCGATATGGTTGGAACCGCGCATTCCCATTGCGGATGGGTTCGACCCTGCGATGGGGGAATTGCTGGATGATATAAATATCGAGGATCCGGAATTTTCAGATTGGCTGCGCAGTTTGCGCATGCAGCAGGCACCACCTGCACCCGGCCCGACCTTTTCTACCAAGCAACGGCTTAAGCAGGACCATCGCCCGATTGCATTGATCTGGCGGATCGACCGATCTGCCACAGCGCGAGGCGCGTTTATTCTACGCGCATTATCGCAGCGCATTGCGACTGGGCTTGGCCTGATGGGCAATCTGGATGTGGTGGAAATGGATGCAGATGACCGGCTGGTCTCTGATGATGAACCTGCCGCACGGGTTGAGCTGGAATGCCTTGATGACAGTGACACGGCGTTTGTTCTGATCCGGGTGACGGGCACGCCAAACCGGCGCATTATCTGGTCCGGGCGGCTGTCACTTGCCCCGGCGCTTAGCGATATCTGGGAATCCGAAGGTGTCGCGCGGGCGGTGAACCGTGCGGTGCAGGGCGTTGCCGATACGGTAACAGGCACGCCCAACCTTGCAGCAATGGCCGCAATCAACCGCGCGATCCGGCGGATTTACGAATTTGATAGGGTAGGGATCTCCAAGGCTGATGACCTTTTGCGTGGTGCCATGGAGGGCGACTTGCGCGGTCCTGCGTTGGCATGGCGAGGATTCGTGCGGTTGACCGAAGCGCTTGAATTTCGAGAGGCATCTGCTGACAAGCAGACCGAAGCCATGGATTTTGTGCAAGAGGCTTTGCAGGCGTCACCTGATCATTCGGTTGTTCTGGCACTCGCGTCAAAAGTCACCCTGAAATTGACCGGTGATCTGGACCAAGCGCATTTTCTGGCGGGTCGCGCGATTGCGCAGGCAGACGACAATCCCTATGCGCTTGATGCGCTTTGCCAGACGCTGATTTTACAAGGGCGACACAGCCAAGCGTATGAAGTTGCCGACCGCGCACGCCGCAACGCTGCCGGACTGCCCCACAGTTTTAGCTGGGATATGTTGGCATGCCTTGCGGCGGTAAGCTTAGGGCGCCTTGATGATTCGTTGGAGTTGGCACTTTCCAGCTACCGGAAAATGCCGTTTTACCGCCCTGCATTGCGCTACCTTACGGCGCTTTCCTGCCTTGCTGGCAAGCCCGATGATGCCGCACATTATGCAGCCCAACTTCGCCGGCTGGAGCCTGATTTCAGGCTTCAGATATTGCTTAACGACGACTATCCCGTGGCGACTTTGCGTGATCTGGGGTTGATCGAAACTCTGCGCCCGATCTTGTCATAAATCAAAAACCGGATATCCAAGCGCTGCCCGTGCAGAAAGGGCCACTGCTGCAGAGGTGCCAGAGACATTTACCCTTTGCGGACTTCCGTTGGCAACGGCTGACACGCCGCGCGTATAACGATCCCTGTCGACGATTTCGGTTGTTGTAACTGGCTGACCATCCATCCTGCGCCCGGAATATCCGGCCTGCCGTTCGGGCACCCCGATCATCAGCTCATTGGCTTGCACCGCAATCAAAGAGGCCGCGAAAACCGGAGCTTGCCGTGCATTCACGCCGGTCGGTTTGATTTTGCCCGTGCCCAATACAGACACCGTGCCAGACCGAACAACGGCTGATTCCGGATCATCAGCCAGCTGATAATCGCCAAGCGGGCCACGCTCGCGGTAATCGGCATCATAAAAGCCCGACGGCCGCCGCGGCAGCGGGCCATCAAGCTTGCGGTCCCGATCATCGCGCAGCACCCACAGGGATACTGTATCGGTGCGGCCAAAAGACA
>JACMNW010000216.1 GCA_014378345.1 Pseudorhodobacter sp.
CTCAAGCCGAACATGGTCATCGCCGGCATCAAATGCCCGCAGCAGGCCAGTGTGCCGCAGGTTGCCGAAGCGACGCTGCGATGCCTGCGGCGGCATGTGCCGGCCGCGGTTCCCGGTATCGTGTTTCTGTCCGGCGGACAAAGCCCGGTCGACGCCACCGATCATCTGAACGAAATGAACAAGTTGGGCCCGCATCCGTGGGAAGTCAGCTTTTCGTATGGACGCGCACTGCAAGCACCGGTGCTCGCTGCCTGGCAGGGAGAGGAAACCAATGCGGCGGCAGCGCAAACAGCGTTCGCCGAGCGTTGCAGGCTGAATAAGTTGGCGCGCGCGGGACAATATGCGCGATCGATGGAGCAGCCGGACTGACGCTGGCGCCGAACCGGGCAGATCGTCAGAATCCGCCGAATCTCTTCCTGCAGCCGACCATCGTCCTCGACAAGACCTTCGAGCACTTCCTTGAACTCGTCCAATTTCCCTGGATGACGTCGCACCGCTCAACGCGCAAACGTATTGCCTCCTTTTGAATCCGTTTTCCGTTCGCCACCGTATATATCGGAGACCGGGTGACAAATCCTGCACGCACCGTACATTCGGCGCCGCCCTGCTCTTCGCCGCATATGTTGCAGCGACTGTGCGAAGCATAATTTTTTGTCTCAATGTTGAGGTGACATACTGATGCAATACCAGTTTGATGGCGGCGCAATGGGCAATTGTCGAGTGGAGTTTCGGACTGCCGGCAAGCACGGCTTCGCAGCGCCCAAGATTTTTCAAATTGCCTGTTTGGAAAGCCTGTCGACGCCCGTGTACACGTTTCGCTTTACCAATAATGTTATCGCTGGTGCAACGTCCTCCGAATTCACCAACGCTACGCTGTGTCGCATCGCCATCGCGCAATTTCTGCTGTTGTCGGGACGCGATCAGGCTGGCGCAACGCACATCCTCGATACGACAATTCCGCCGTTTGAAGGGCCCGTTTTGAACGCAAAAGGTGTCATTCTGACTGTGTCGAGACTGCATTCTCCGCGCGGCATGGCGCGCGTGGCTGAATTCCCAGCAACTCAGACCGGAAGTGGACAACCTGGCTAGCGTACAATCAATGCTACTCGGCCAAGTGGCGGCCGGGCACATGCCAGTTCAATTCCATGTCGCTTTTCGACCATAACGATACACGCCAAGAATGGAACCATGCCCAAGACACTTGTCGTCGTATTGCTTTTGGTGGCTATCGGCGCTGCCGCCGTGACATTTGGAAACTACCGCTGGAAGCAAGGCACGCGCAATGTGCGCGGCGGCCTCAACGCAGCCCGCGTTCCTGTAAATCCCCAATTCGTCGACTTTCGTGAACTTGAAGGGTTGCCTGCGCCGGTACAGCGATATTTCCGTATCGCCCTGACAGATGGCATGCCGATGGTGGCCAAGATAGACGTACAGCACAGCGGCAGCATGAATATGAGCGGGACCTCGACCCAATGGAAACCGTTCACATCGGATCAACAAGTAGTGACGAGAAACCCTGGCTTTGACTGGGACGGCCGCATCGACATGATGCCCGGCGTGCCGGTGCTGGTGCACGACGCCTACATTGCGGGCGAAGGCTCCCTGCATGCTGCATTGCTCGGTCTGGTCACAGTGGCAGATTTGCGCGGCACAGTTGACATTGCCAAAGGCGAGTTGATGCGGTTCTTTGCCGAAGCTGCTTGGTATCCCACGGCGTTACTTCCTAGTCAGGGCGTCCGTTGGGAAGCGGTCGATGCGCATTCCGCACGGGCGACGCTGGTCGACGGCGCAATCACCCTCACAATGCATTTCAGCTTCAATGAAGAGGGTCTGATCGATGCCGACCGAGCGGACGCTCGTGGCCGCACGTTGGCTGGCACGGTGGTCCCGACGCCTTGGCAAGGTCGCTACTGGAACTATCAGAACAGAAGTGGCATGCGGGTGCCACTCAATGGGGAAG
>JACMNW010000217.1 GCA_014378345.1 Pseudorhodobacter sp.
GCCGCGCTGCAGCGCATGTTGTCGCGCCACGTCGATACCACCTTTAACGCTATCACCGTGGATGGTGATACCTCCACGTCAGACGCGTTGCTGCTCTGTGCCACTGGCCTAAGCCCAAGCGCACAAGTCAAAGGCCCCGTTGCTCGCGCATTCGAGACAGCCCTGCACGCCGTCATGCAAAACCTCGCGCATCAAGTGATACGCGACGGCGAGGGTGCCACCAAATTCGTCGAGGTCCGTGTGTCTGGTGCCGCGTCGCCGGAAGATGCCCATAGAACCGCCATGGCCATCGCCAACTCGCCCTTGGTGAAAACCGCCATCGCCGGGCAAGATCCGAACTGGGGCCGCATCATCGCCGCCATCGGCAAATCCGGCGCTGCGGCGGAACGCGACAAGCTCACCATCCATTTCGGCGATATCCTTGTTGCCAAAGATGGTTGGCGGAATCCCGACTACATCGAGGCCGACGGTGCCGCCTACATGCGCCAGCAAGACCTGATCATCGCGGTAGACCTCGGCCTTGGCAGGTCCGCCAAATCCGTCTGGACCTGCGATCTGACCAACCGCTACATCGAAATTAACGCCGATTACCGTTCTTAATTTCATTTTGGCCTGAATATCCCACGGGGGTCTGGGGGTGTGAAACCCCCAGCCTTGTCCGCAACGCGAAAGCCCCGATGAAAATCATCCTCGTCTCCGCCGTCGCCCTGATAGACACAGACGGCCGCGTCCTTTTGGCGCAACGCCCGGAAGGCAAATCCCTCGCTGGCCTGTGGGAATTTCCCGGCGGCAAGGTCGAACCCGGCGAGTCGCCAGAAACCGCCCTGATCCGCGAGTTAAAAGAAGAACTCGCCATCGACACTTTCACCAGCTGTTTGGCTCCCCTCACCTTCGCCAGCCACGCTTACCCCGATTTTCACCTTCTGATGCCACTGTTTGCCTGCCGCAAATGGCAGGGAATCGCCACCGGGGTTGAGGGGCAAAAATTAGCATGGGTGCGCCCGAATGACCTACGCAATTACCCCATGCCGCCAGCAGATTTGCCCCTTATCCCCATCTTGCGGGATTGGATTTAGGCAAATGTGGCAAAATTTAGGCAACTTAGGATAGAAATCACATTTGCCGATTGCCATCGCCCGAATCCTCCCTAATTTTGGTTAAATATCTCGATCTTCTGGGGGGAAGAAAAATGCTGCGAACGATATCATTGGGAAGTTGTGTCTTTGTGCAAGGGCCGGTTGTGGCCCATCTCGCTGACGGCAAAGTTGTGATCAAAGTCGATGAACGCAACTATGTGGGCTTTCCGGTAAAATCGGTCCGCGCTGCCTGAAAACAACATCACGCCTGCAATAAAAAGGCCGGGCAGTTTGCCCGGCCTTTTTGTTTGTCTGACACACAGCGTTACACCAGCGTGCGGGCAATCTCTTCGCGCTCAAAGATTTCGATCACGTCACCTTGGCGTATATCTTCATACCGCTCAAAGCCCATGCCGCATTCCTGGCCCGACTGCACTTCCTTCACTTCGTCCTTAAAGCGTTTCAGCGTCTTCAGCGTGCCTTCATGGATCACCACATTGTCACGCAGCAACCGCACCCCGGCAGACCGTCTTGCTATGCCCTCGGTCACGATACAGCCCGCAACCATGCCAATGCCGGTGACCTTGAACACTTCCTTGATCTGCGCATTCCCGAAGAAGGTTTCGCGAATCTCGGCCTTCAGCAGCCCGGATGCCGCTGCCTTGATGTCATCGACCAGATCATAGATGACGGAATAATAGCGAATTTCCACACCCTTCTGGCTGGCGGTCTGGCGTGCGGACGCATTCGCGCGCACGTTAAACCCGATAATCGGCGCACCGGACGCTTCCGCAAGGCCCACATCCGAATCAGTGATAGCCCCCACGCCGTAATGCAGCACGCGAATGCGCACCTCATCATTGCCAATCTTTTCCATCGCCTGAACGATGGCTTCGGCAGATCCCTGCACATCGGCCTTCACCACAATCGGCAGCTCTGCCACGTCTTTGTCAGCCTTGGCCTTCGCCATCAACTGCTCCAACGTCACCGCAGCCCCAACAGCTGCGCGTTTGTCCTTGGCTGCTTTTTCACGGTAGGTCGCAATCTCGCGCGCCTGCGCTTCGGTTTCCACCACGTTCAGCGTATCACCTGCAGCAGGGGTGCCGTTCAGACCCAGCACTTCGACCGGAACTGATGGCCCGGCCTCGTCAATCCGCTTGCCCTGATCGTCGATCAACGCGCGCACTTTGCCCCACTGCTCGCCCACCACAAAGATATCGCCTTTGCGCAGGGTGCCGTTCTGCACCAGAACCGTCGCCACCGGGCCACGGCCCACATCCAACTTGGCCTCGATCACCGCACCAGATGCCGCGCGGTCCGGGTTCGCGCGCAGTTCCAGAATTTCGGCCTGCAGCGCAATCGCTTCCAAAAGCTTATCCAGCCCAGCGCCGGTTTTGGCCGAAACCTCCACGTCCAGCACATCGCCCGACATCGCTTCCACCACGATTTCATGCTGCAGCAAATCAGTGCGCACTTTGGTCGGGTTGGCGTCGTGCTTGTCGATCTTGTTGATCGCGATGATCATCGGCACATTGGCCGCTTTCGCGTGTTTGATCGCTTCAATCGTCTGCGGCATCACGGCGTCATCCGCCGCCACAACCAGCACCACAATATCCGTCACCTGCGCGCCGCGCTGGCGCATGGATGTAAACGCCGCATGGCCGGGGGTATCAAGGAACGTAAGCTTGGCCCCGGTATCCGTTGTCACCTGATAAGCACCGATATGCTGGGTGATACCGCCCGCTTCGCCCGTTACAACGGACGTTTTCCGAATGGCATCCAACAGCGATGTCTTGCCGTGGTCCACATGGCCCATGATCGTTACA
>JACMNW010000218.1 GCA_014378345.1 Pseudorhodobacter sp.
CACCAAATTTTGCCATTTTGTTCCTGGAACCAAGCAAAACCCAGTTCGCGCGCAGTTGGGTCCATGATCACATCGCGGGTGTCGGGCTGGGCCATCCACGCTGACAAGGTTTCAAGTTCGGTCTCGTAGGTTTCGGATATCAACTCTCCTACAAGACGGCCCGTGTAGCCAACTCTTTGAACCCGGGTTAAAGGCGATGATCCGTCAGACCCGAAATGCCATGGGCGGTTTTGCACCGACATATCCCGCGAATGGGTTGCTGCTGCCGCATCAAGGGCTGCGTTAAAAGCAAGCGGTGTCAGCCCCTTTGCTCCGCGCAGGGTGTTTACAGAATCCAACAAGCGAAAAGGAATCGCTGCCCCGGTTGCTGCATTGATTTTGTAGACCTGTGGAAGGGGTCTGCCGCTGCCGTCGGTTTGCGGTTCGGATGTGGCCCCGCAGGCGGCCAATACGGCCATGCCGCCAAGCATCAGGATCATACGTCGGTTCATGGTTTTGCCTTCGATTGGGGACGGCAATTTCAAACTGCGCCCGGCTTTGCTGTACAGTCCTTACAGAAAGCCGCGCCCGTGTTCAAACGCAACTCTGCGTGTTTTTGCCCAATAACAACGGTTTGATTTGCGGTTTTCCGCCTTTGGGGCTAGTCAGGCGAAAAATGTCCGTTGAGGGAGAAAAGACATGAGCAAAGATAACCTGATCAAGTTTGATCGCCGCGCCCTGCTTGGCGGTGCTGCCGTGGCACTTGGGTCTGTTGCTTTGCCAGCTTTTGCGCAGGTAGCAGCACCCGACCTTGAAGAAAATGCGGGACCGATTCGCAACAATATTTCCAGTTTTCGCATGCTGGATTGGCAGCCCTATTTTACGGATACAAAAAAAGGCGCGATTCTGGTCGATATCACGTCGCGGGCGCTGCATTTTTGGTCCGAAGATAAAACCATCTACAAACTCTACCCAACCTCTGTGCCCTTGTCTGATGATTTGACCCGCAAGGGCCGTTCGGAAGTGGTGGAAAAAGTTGTAAATCCATCTTGGCGACCCACCCCCGCAATGCGGGAGCGCAACCCAGAATGGCCCGAGGTCATTGAGGGTGGTTCACCCGATAACCCATTGGGCGTACGCGCACTTTACTTGTCTTGGCAATATTATCGCATCCATGGAACGCATGACACCCGCAAGATCGGCCGCAGGTCGTCCAATGGGTGTGTCGGGATGTACAATGAACACATCCTGGAGCTGTTCGCGATGGCGCAGGTCGGCACGCAGGTGCTGTTGATCTGATAAAATTGCGTTTATTCAACCGTAAATGTTGAAGTGCATCTGATGCTGGCAGATGCATTTTTTGTTTTTGGCGGCGGCCTTCACAAACATTCGGTCTTCAGGTGTTGCCAAATTGACGCCACGATAGTGAAGCGGCTTTCGCATTAACAAGCCTGATTGCAAAAAGCTGTTCAAACTGGTTAGAACTCAGTTACGAGGATTTGACTTGGGTGTGTGATATCACCTCTGAAATATCAGATATCGCGCGATAAATGGAGAATACTATGAAAAAGTTCGCACTTGCTGCCGCTCTGTCGGTTGCCACTACTTCCGCTTTCGCTGGTGGCCTTGTTGAGCCAGTAATGGAGCCAGAAGTTGTAGCAGCACAAACGTCGTCGTCCGCTGGCGGCATCATTGTTCCGTTGCTGCTTCTGCTCGTGATTGCAGCTGCTGTTTCGTCGAACTGATCTTCGGATCATTTCGTTTAAAAGACGGCAGCTTGTCTGCCGTCTTTTTCATTTCTGCTGAAAGCTACTTTACCCAGCCGCCCAGATTTTCTTCGATGACCGCGACAAGGGCCGCGATATGCAGCTCGCTATCGTTAAGGCATGGAATGTAGGTAAAACTTTCGCCGCCCGCGTGTTCAAACGCTTCCCTGATCTCACCGTTGATTTCCTCAAGCGTTTCAATGCAATCGGCGGAAAAAGCAGGTGCAATTACTGCGATTCGCTTCTTTCCGGCCTTAGCCAATTCGGCCACATGCTTCACCGTGTATGGCTTTAGCCATTCTTCAGGACCAAATACGGATTGAAATGTTGTGTTGATTGCGTCATTCGGCCAACCAAGCCGTTCTTTCAAAAGTCGCGATGTTTTGGCACAGTGGCAGTGATAAGGATCGCCAGACATCAAATAGCGCTTTGGCATGCCGTGGTAGGATGCGACAAGCACATCCGGTTTGTGATCCAAACCAGCGTAGGCCCGCTCAACCGACTTTGCCAAGGCATCAATATACATTGGATGGTCAAAGTATTCGGGCACGGTGCGCGATGCGGGCTGGCGTTTTTCCTTCATCAGCGCCCGAAAGAACTGGTCATTGGCGGTGGCAACCGTAGCCCCGGCGTAGTGCGGATAGAGCGGAAAGAACAAAATCTTTTCACAACCAGCGGCAACCATGGCCCGAACCTTCGAATCGGTCGATGGGTTGCCATAGCGCATGCAAAAAACAACCATCACCTCTGAACCATGCAGATCTGCCATGGCGGTAGCGATCTTGGCGGTTTGGTCTTTTGTGATTGTCATCAGGGGGCTTTCGCCCTTGTCGTGGTTCCAGATCAATTTGTAATTCGCACCGGAACTGAAGGGGCGCTTGGTCAGGATGATCAGTTGCAACAAGGGCTGCCATTTCCAACTGGCGTAATCTATCACGCGCTTGTCTGACAAAAACTCGTTCAGATAACGACGCATAGACCAGTAGTCGTAGTTATCAGGCGTACCAAGATTGGCCAGCAGAACACCAATTTTTGCGGGCGGCACCGCAGGGTGATCTGACGGTGCATGTGCCAGCCTTGTGTCACTGCTTGCAGGTTGCGGCGTTTTGGCGGCGGTCAGGGAAATGCCCTTGCCCGGCGTGTCGTCTGGCATCGCGTTGGTCCTATCGTTCCTGCGCATTTACTGGGACATAACTGCATTCGTGGCGGGGTCAACCGTCGCCCGGCTCTCGGGGCAGTGTCTTTTCGGTTGAACCCAGATGTTCCGAAAGGCGGTGGGTGGCTGAACCGGGGCGAAGTGGCTTTTGCTGGCTGTCGTCGGGTGCCCAGCCTGTCAGGCAAATCAATTCAAATGTTGCTGGAATAAGGCCATCGGCATCGGCAAATTCATTTTGGTAAAGCTTAGCTGCCTCGTCGAAAATCGCCCGTTTGGTGGCGCGGCGTTGGCGTTGCAGCAGGGCGTTGCCTTCGCCCATCGCGCGCAAATCGGCCATAAGATGAAAGGCATCGCGGTAGCGGACTGTGCGCCTAAAGCTATCGGCCACAGGCAAGGCAAAGCCCGCCCGTTGCAAAAGGCCGCCAAGATCACGAATCTCGGCCATTGGCAGCACGCGTGGCGACAGACCTCCGGTAACCCGCACCTCAGCTTCGGCCAAGCAGCTGCGAAGCTGGGCAAGCGTTTGGCCGCCAAACAGCAGTCCAATAAACAAACCATCCGGTATTAATGCGCGTCTGCATTGCACCAATTGCCCAACCGGATCATTTGCCCAATGCAGTGCCATGGCATGAATAACCAGATCATGCGCACCTGCATTCAAATCAAGCACGTCTGTATCCGCAATAATCCGGGCGGTTGGCATCACATTGCGCCACAAATCGGCAAAAGGTGTCACCACGGCAGGCGATGTAAACCTTCTGTTAACCTCGTTCAGTCTTTCCTGAACTTCGAGGATTGCGTCTTCGTGCAAAAACAAGGCTGGGCTCAGCATCGCGCGGGCGCGGGTGCGGTTTTGGTTCAGGGCCGACAGATCGGTCATTAAAGGTGGTGTCTGCATGAAGCGAACGATAGGCGGGACAAATGAGATTGCAAGACGCACTTCATCTTATCTATCCGCCGCAGTGCATCAGCTGCGATACGCTGGTTACAACCGACTTTGGTTTATGTGGTGCGTGCTGGCGTAAAACACCGTTTGCAACCGGGCTGGTTTGCGATCAGTGCGGCGTGCCGCTGCCTGGTGATGACCCGGGGCATGCCCTTCGCTGCGATGATTGTATCACGATAGCCCGGCCTTGGTCTCAGGGGCGGGCCGCGTTGCTGTACCGTGACAATGCCCGTCAGATTGTACTGTCCTTAAAGCATGGTGACAGGCTTGATCTGGCCCGCCCGGCCGCCACTTGGCTAATGCGTGCGGCCGAGCCGATGTTAAAGCCCGGCATGGTGGTGGCACCGGTTCCCCTGCACTGGATGCGGCTGTTGAAACGGCGCTTCAATCAAGCGGCTGTTTTGTCTGGCGCTTTGGCGCAGCTGGCAAGTTTGGCGCATTGCCCTGATCTGTTGGTGCGCAGGCGCAGCACGGGAAGCCAGGAAGGCCGCGATCGGGACGGGCGGTTTCGCAATATGCATGATGCCATTGCCGTTCATCCGAAGCGCCTGAAAATGATCGACGGAAAACATGCGTTGCTGGTCGATGATGTGATGACATCCGGGGCCACGCTGGCTGCTGCGGCAGAAGCCTGCATTGCAGCGGGCGCAATAGGGGTTTGCGTTCTGGTTCTGGCGCGCGTTGCGAAGGATGCTTAAATCCTTATAGTCACGCATAATCGCGTGAATGCCGTTTAGGAAGGCCGCCCATGAAACCGGTAGAGATTTATACAACGCAAACTTGCCCCTATTGCCAAGCCGCCAAACGTTTGCTGACGAAAAAAGGGGTGGCCTATGCCGAAATCGATGTTGGCCGAGATGCGTCATTGCGCAATGCGATGACCAAACGCGCGAATGGCGGGCAAACTGTACCGCAGATTTTTATCGGCGGCATCCACATTGGTGGGTCTGACGATCTGCATGCGCTGGATCGTACGGGCAAGTTAGACGCCTTGTTGGCCGGGTAAATGACCATGCGGGTGGGCTTGGTGCAGCTTACGGTGAATGATGACCCTGCCAGCAATCTGGTGCACACTGTCGCACTGGTTCGCGATGCCGCTGCCGGGGGTGCGGATTTTGTGCTGACCCCAGAATGCAGCAACTGCCTTTCCTCAAGCCGCGATCACCAGCGATCTGTGTTTCAAACCGAGGCGGAGGATCCAACACTTGCCGCACTGCGCGCAGAGGCTGCCCAAGCGCATATCTGGTTGTTGATCGGGTCTTTGGGATTGAAAACAGGGGATGCGGATGGTCGGTTTGCCAATCGGTCTTTTCTCATTGCCCCAGATGGCAGCATTTGCGCGACATATGACAAGATCCACATGTTTGATGTGAATGTTTCAGACACCGAAGTTTACCGTGAATCGGCGGGGTATCGCCCCGGGAGTCAGGCGGTTGTTGCCAAGACGCCGCTTGCCCGCATTGGTATGACCGTCTGCTATGATGTGCGTTTTGCGCATCTTTACCGCCGCCTTGCCCAAACGGGCGCGCAGATTTTAACCGTGCCGGCCGCGTTTAACCACATCACAGGAGCGGCCCATTGGGAGGTGCTGTTGCGCGCCCGCGCGATTGAAACCGGGTGTTTCGTGCTGGCCCCAGCGCAAACCGGTTTTCACCCCGAAACTGCTGGCAAGGGCCGCCGCACGCATGGTCATAGCCTTGTTATCTCACCTTGGGGCGAGGTTCTGGCAGATGGCGGCACTCTGCCGGGCGTGACTTTCGCCGATATTGATCTGGCAGAGGTTGCGAAGGCGCGTGCCCGCATTCCGTCGCTTGACCATGATCGCCAGATTGTCGGCCCCTGATGCAAGAAAAAACCGAGGATATCGCGATTGCTTTGTTTGGCGAACTGTTCGCCGCCGATCAGCTGGCACGCAACCGCATTTCGAAAGTGCTGCCGCGCGGGATGGAGCTATCGCATTTCTCGGTGCTTAACCACCTTGCAGGCATTGGCGATGAACGATCACCGGCGCAACTTGCGCGCGCGTTTCATGTGACGCGCGGTGCCATGACCAACACGCTTACAAAATTGGAATGGGCAGGGCATATTCATATCCGTCCGGATTGGGATGACGCGCGGCGCAAGTTTGTGGCAATAAGCCTGTCGGGCCGTGCCGCCCGCGATGCAGCCGTGCAGGCCATAGCCCCGCTGATTGGCGAAGTGGTACAATCCTTGGGCGCAGACCGCGTGAGGTCTGTGCTGCCAGTGCTGCGTGAACTGCGCACCCGGCTAGAAGGTGATGTGTGAAAGACAGCCCCTAAGCATTCGTCAAGTATTTCAGGCTACACCTTCACGCCAACCGTCCCAGCGGTACGTTGGCGCGAAAGGATCATGGTATGCAAGTTTTGGTTACGGGTGCTGCTGGTCGAATTGGAAGGATGCTTCAAGTAGCGTGGTCAACTGGCGATCTTGCTGACTTTGAACCGATTTGGTGCGTGCGGCAGGCAAGCGGTCCAGCCCATCTGCAATGGGACATTTTATCCGATATAGTGCCGCCAATTCCAAAGGGGGCAGTCATATTGCATCTGGCGGGAGTCCTGCGGGGGGATCCTTGCGCATTGGCCGATAACACAAAAATGGCCCTAAAGGTGTGTGACGCCGCAAAAGCAACGGGTGTGCAGCACGTATTCATTGCATCTTCGGCAGCGGTCTATGGACGCGGCTCTGCCGATCTTACAGAATCGCACGTTCCGCACCCGGTTTCTGACTATGGCCGCGCAAAATTGGCTATGGAGCGGCAGGTTTTGCGTTGGTCGCAAAATTCAGGTGCTTTTGCGCCTCACATTACGTGTCTGCGGATTGGAAACATCGTTGGGGCGGATGCGATTATTGGCCAAGAAGTTGCTGGGCGGCATATCAATCTGGACAGTATTGAGGGGCATAGTGGCGGGCCGATGCGGTCTTACATCGGTCCGCGCGCATTGGCCTATGTTTTGGCACAGCTGATGCGCAGCGCCGCCTGGGGCAAAGCCATGCCAAAAATCCTTAATATTGCGACGCAGCGCCCTGTGTTTATGGCCGACCTTTTGAAGGCGGCGAAATTGCCCTTTCACTTTGCCCCTTCTGAAACATCCGTCATTGCGAAAGTGTGCTTATCCACGGCGCGATTGGCAGCATTGGCAGATTTGCCGTCTCAAAGCCCTGATGATCTGATCGCAGACTGGCGCAGCCTTGCGGCCTTAACCCCATGACCCGCTCCAAACGGTTATTTGATGTGGCTTTCGCACTTGTTTTGATGACTGTGATGGCCATACCTACGGCCTTGGTTGCCGCCTTGCTTTTGCTTTGTCAGGGGCGGCCGATTTTCTATCTGTCTGAACGGATGCAAACGCCAGAGCGCAAATTTTGGCTTTGGAAGTTTCGGTCCATGCATATGGCACGCGATGACAGTGGGGTATCTGGTGGTGATAAGGCAGATCGGATTACTAAAATCGGCACGGTTCTAAGGCGCACCCGGTTTGATGAGGTGCCGCAACTTTGGAATATTCTTTGCGGCGAGATGAGCTTTGTCGGCCCGCGGCCGCCGCTGCCAAGCTATGCGTACCGTTTTCCAGACCTGTATTCCCAAGTGCTGCAAAACCGGCCTGGTCTGACCGGCCTGGCGACCCTTGTTTTTCACAAAAGAGAACACGCCTTGTTGGCAAACTGCCATTCTGCCGCAGAAACTGACGCAATATACGCGCGCAGATGCATTCCGCGCAAAGCCCGTATTGATATGATCTACAAGCAAAAACAGACGCTGTTACTTGATATCGTCATTTTGGCACAGACGCTTTTGCATATTTTCAAAAAGTCAGGTTCTGCTTAATGGTTGCTTCACTGTCACTGGGATAATTTAGGCGAATACCATGCTGCCACCTTGACCTTAAGGCACCAGATTTTGCTTAGAACCCGTCTGTTTTGTCAAGTCAGCGCTTTGTCACGGCCACAAAAACGTGCAATTTTTTTGGTGATTGATATTGCGTTGGTGAACGTGGCCTTCGCTGTAATGTTTGCGATCGGCACGGGCATCGGCAGTCATAACCCCTATTTTCTTTTTGTGGCCGTATCGGGAATTGCGGGTGTTTCTTCCCTCGGTCTGGGCCTACCCCGCATAAAACTAAACGCCTATGGACGGCATGCCATTGTGGTGACTGGAAAATTTGTATTTCTGGTCACGGTTAGCATGTTAATCCTATTCCACCTCACTGATATTCCAACTGAAGCGCCTGCCGTAACAGGATTCGGGTTAGCCTTGTTTTTAGGCAGTGTTGCAGCCCGGTATTGCATGTTAACGGTGCTGTTGTGGATCTTGCGGCAAGGGCAAACGCGGCAAAGGTTGGTTATTTATGGTGCGGGCGATACGGGGCTTCACATGGCCTTGGCGCTGCGCAATCACCCACGAATTTTGCCCGTAGCATTTTTAGACGATGATATTGATTTGCAGGCAATGACAGTTGCGGGCTTGCCAGTGCTGTCGCCCGCAAGACTGGAAAATGTGGTGGGCGAATACGCTATAGACCGCGTTGTTTTGGCGATGCCGTCGTCTTCGGCGACCAAGCTTGCACAGATTACCCGCAAACTGCAGGTTTTGGGTCTTCAGGTGCAGGCCATGCCTTCGTTTGCGCAGCTGGCAGGTACTGATGCGGCAAGCGCATCAGTAGCACCGGACTTCCCCGGGCAGTTTCTTGGCCGCGCGGTATTCTCTGGCCAGTCACCTGATGTTTCCCAGGCCTACGGCGGGCGTGTGGTGTTGGTTTCTGGGGCGGGGGGATCGGTCGGATCAGAACTGTGTCGGCAACTGATCACCCACCTGCCAAAAATGCTTGTTCTGTATGAACAGTCGGAAGTCGCGCTTTACACGATTGACCGGGAATTACGGGAATTGACGCAGCACGAACACATTCAAATTGTTTCGATTCTTGGGTCGGTAACTGATGCGGCACTTGCCAGACGTACCATGTTAGACACCAAGACAGAGGTGGTTTTGCATGCGGCGGCCTATAAGCACGTGCCATTGATAGAATCGAACCCCGTGGCCGGTCTTGCCAACAATGTCATCGGAACGCGCATCTTTGCTGAAGCCGCCGTTTTCGCAGGCGTGCAGCGATTTTTGTTAATTTCTACTGACAAAGCTGTGCGGCCAACTGGCGTGATGGGGGCAACCAAGCGGCTTGCCGAACTTGTGGTTCAGGACTTGGCCCTGCGGTCACCGCAAACACGTTTTTCCACAGTGCGATTTGGCAATGTGTTGGGGTCATCGGGGTCTGTGTTGCCGCTTTTCCGTGATCAAATCGCGCGGGGCGGCCCAGTTACTTTGACTGATGACAATGTGACACGATATTTCATGACTTTGGCTGAGGCGGCGCAATTGGTGCTGTTGACGGGCGCGCTTTTGCCAAGCACACAGCTGGCCGACATCTTTGTTCTTGATATGGGGAAACCCATCAAAATTCGTGATCTCGCAGAGCGTATGATCAAAGCGCAGGGACTTACCTTGCGGGATCTAGGCAATCCTGTCGGTGATATAGAAATAATTGTGACTGGCCTTCGACCTGGCGAAAAGCTGCATGAAGAAATCCTGACGGAAGGGCCGATTTTACCGACCCCTCATCCAAAAGTCTTGCGGGCACAGCCAGTCGGTCTGTCAGAAATTGCTATTGTCAGCGTGCTTAAGGCCGCCCGCGCAGCGATTGAGGATTGTGATCAGGTGGCAGCGCGGGCTGTCATTTCTGCATGTCTTGACGGATTTCCCCGGTCTGAAGATCAACGCGCAGACAGTCTGAGCATCATCAGGGTCGGCGCGGACCTCGTTTCCGCTTGAGGCCTTGATCGACCAAAGCTTTATTGCGGCGCCCTGCGCATGGGCATGCGCGCTGAATTCGACCCATCGATTTCAAAAAAAAGTCGG
>JACMNW010000219.1 GCA_014378345.1 Pseudorhodobacter sp.
ACGAGACTGAAGCCGAAACGCTGACCGGCCTGCCCGTAACTTCCATCCCAGAGCTTGAAGCCGCCGCCGACGCGTTGCTCGCCAAAGGTGTCGGCACTGTGATCATCACGCTGGGCTCAAACGGCGCACTTTACCGCGACAGGTTGCGGTCTGTCCACGTGCCTGTCATCAGCGCAGGTCCCGTGGTTGAAACCACCGGCGCAGGTGATGCGTTCAACGGCGGCTTTGCGGTGGCTTTGTCAGAAGGGCAAAATGTCATCGACGCCATCCGCTTTGGCTGTGCAACCGCAGGCATATCGGTCACCCGCGCAGGCACCGCCCCCTCCATGCCCGCGCGGGCAGAAATAGACGCGCTTCTGGCGCGGGTTTGAAAGGAAAACCTATGGGACGACTGCAAGGCAAACGCGCCTTTATCACGGCAGCAGGGCAGGGCATCGGCCGCGCGTCTGCACTGGCCATGGCCCGCGAAGGCGCGCATGTGATCGCGACGGATGTGAATGAGGCGGCATTGGCCACCCTTGCTGCGGAAGGCATTGAAACGCACGTGCTAAACGTCCGTGATTCCGCAGCCATTGCCAAGGCCGCCAAAGCGGCAGGCGAAATCAACGTGCTTTTTAACTGCGCAGGCTTTGTCGCCTCCGGCACCATTCTGGACTGCGACGAAGATCAATGGGCATTTTCCTTCGATCTGAACGTCACAGCGCTTTACCGGATGTGCCGCGCGTTTTTGCCCGGTATGATCGCAAATGGTGGCGGGTCTATCATCAACATGGCGTCGGTTGCGTCCTCCATCATCGCAGCCCCGAACCGCTTTGCCTATGCAGGCACCAAGGCCGCCGTCATCGGGCTGACCAAATCCATCGCCGCCGATTTCATCACCCAAGGTATCCGCTGCAACGCCGTCTGCCCCGGCACCGTTGACACACCGTCTTTGCACGAACGCATGGCCGCGACCGGCGATTATGAGGCGGGCCGTAAAGCATTCCTTGCCCGTCAACCCACCGGAAAACTGGCGCAGGCGGAAGACATCGCCGGGTTGGTGGTTTTCCTCGCTTCCGACGAATCCGCCTTCTGCACCGGGGCCGCGCATATTATCGACGGCGGCTGGTCCAACACCTGAAAAGGAACACACTATGAAACTTCTTCGCCACGGCCCTTTGGGCGCTGAAAAACCGGGCATGATCGGCCCTGATGGCAGCATTCGCGATCTGTCCGGCGTGGTCCCCGATATCGCGGGTGCCGTGCTGTCGGACGCGGGCCTCGCCGCCATCCGCAAGGTTGATGCCGCCAGCCTGCCCTTTGTCTCATCCTCCACCCGCCTTGGCGCTTGCGTCGGCGGCACCGGAAAATTCATCTGCATCGGCCTCAACTATTCCGATCACGCGGCTGAAACCGGGGCCACGGTGCCGCCGGAACCGATCATCTTCATGAAAGCCACCTCCGCCATCTGCGGCCCCAATGACCCGATCATCATCCCGCGCACATCGGTGAAAACCGATTGGGAGGTTGAACTGGCCGTCATCATCGGCACAAAAGCGAAATACGTGACCGAAGCCGATGCCCTAAACCACGTCGCAGGCTACGCCGTATCCAATGACGTGTCAGAGCGCGCCTTTCAAACCGAACGCTCCGGCCAATGGACCAAGGGCAAATCCTGCGACAATTTTGGCCAGCTTGGGCCTTGGCTGGTAACACGTGATGAAGTGGCCGATCCGCAAAACCTTGCCATGTGGCTGACGGTGAATGGCACGAAAATGCAGAACGGCTCGACCACCACCATGGTCTACGGCGTGGCTTTTCTGGTCAGCTACCTGTCGCAGTTCATGACCCTGCATCCGGGCGACGTGATCTCCACCGGCACCCCGCCCGGCGTGGGTCTGGGCATGAAGCCGCCACGCTTCCTGAAACCCGGTGAAGTGGTGGAACTTGGCATCGCAGGTCTTGGCCAACAGCGACAGGACGTGATCGCCGATCCGGCGTAATCAACTCGGCGCGGCCCCGGACCTGATCCGGGGCCTCACCTGTGCCAACAAAAGGCGCCGAACCCGTGTCGGAAGATGCGCGTCTTACCCCCACAATCCTAAAGGTGCAGGCGGCACAAAGCCCGGAAACACCGTGCTCAAATCGCCTGCCTTCATATGCCCCGACATCAGCTCTGCCAACACCGTGCGGTAATCCGTGGTTACTGCCAGATCAGCGCCTTCTTCCAGCACCTCATTCGTTAGCCCCGGCCATCTGCCCAGCATCCGGCCGCCCCTCGCCTGCGGCCCCAAAACCATCATCACATTGCCGCGCCCATGATCGGTGCCGCCTGACGCGTTAGATCGCAACCGCCGTCCGAATTCGCTCATCACCACCACAGACGTGTCTTGCTGCAATGCGCCCAAATCGCGCCAGAACGCCATCATCCCTTCGGATAACCACTTCACCTGATTGCCGAAATCGCCCGATTGCCGCACATGCGTATCCCACCCCGGCACGTCCACCGTTGCCACCCGCGTGCCCATCCCCAGCTTCAGCGTTTGTGCAATCGTCATCAAAGGCGCAGATATGGGATTATCCGTCGGATAGGCCACATCGGGCGCATAGGGCCGCACCGCACCTTCCGCATCCGACCAGATCCGCCCAGACAAGCTTTGCGACAATTCCAACAACTGCCGCATCGACGCGTCCACTGGCCCATGCGCGCCAAAGCCTTGCTGCAAACGCTGCCGCAGGGCAGGGGCCAGCCAATGCCCCCCCGCCAGAATAAGATTGCCCAACTCCTCCGCCACCGCCGCCTCATGGCCGTCAAGCGCACCGGGCAGGGTGGTGCCCACTGCCAAGGCCGGCAATTCGCCACCCTCAGGCAGGGTTTTCAGCCAGCGCCCCAACCAGCCGCCAGCATCGCCCGCCTTCGCCGCCCGTTCAATCCGCGCCTCAGCATCGAAATGGCTGCGTGTCGCCTCTGACAGCCCTGCCGCGTGGATCAAGGACAAATCGCCCGCGGCGTACAGATCAGACAAGCCCTGCGCCGCAGGGTGAAAACGGAAATCCACATCAGCAAATTGCTGCTTGATGGCATGGCCCGCGCCATCGCCTTTGCGCAGTACCCGCAAATCCTCGGGCCGGGCGGCGATAAAATCTGTGTCAGATGTCGGGCTGACCAGCGCCAAACCATCCGCCCCACCGCGCAGAAACACCACCACCAATGTTGGATCAGCCATGATGCACCCCTTACCGATACATAAATTGCGGCGTCATTGCCGCAAATGCTACTGCCATCGCCGCGGCACCCTGCAATTCATCAGGCGTCAAAACCAGCGGTGCGTTCACATCCGACACATCGTAAGCTTCGGCCAATTCCGGTTGCAGATCAGGCGCATCCGGCCCATGCAGCTTGGCCACCCAGAAGCTGGTGATAGCCGCAAAGCTGTTCGCATCTTTCGGCGTGGCGGCCCCAAGCATTGTATCCGTGCAATTGAACCAATTTTCATGCGCAAAGAACGCGAGGTCCACATAGCGGTTCATCGTCGATGCCGAGTTCCACCGCGAGGCCCGGTCTGGGTGCCCTGTGGGCGGCCCATAAGTATGCTGATGCCACCCCGCGCGCGACAATTGCCAATCAAACCCCGATTCCGGTGATTTCACATTTGCCCCGGTGGCGCGGTAAAGCCCTGCCAAGAACTCAAACGGACGGCGCAATTTTGAGGGCGGGCTTTCGGTAAATGCAGGCTCCGCCGCAATGGCGCAAATGACTTGGGCAATCTGGTCGGGCGCGTCCGATGCCGCCAGAAACACCGCCGCAATCCTATCGATCATCGCAGGGTCAGGATCATCCGTCAGCAACCGCCGGATCAGCTTTTTGCACACAAACGCCGCCGTGCCCGGATGCGTGGCCAGAATATCCAGAACGCGGTCCCCATCCGCCATCGGCGCTTGGTTGGGCTGAAACTCCACCCCAAGAATGCGCTTTTGGTAGGGATCGTGCCACGCCTCGACATAAAAGACCCGCCCCGTTTTCGGCGTCTGCAACCCATCCGCGATGTAGCGCCCATCGCCCACCGTCCACCCGGTAAACGCGCGGGCCACCTCATACACGTCCTGGTCAATATACCCCAACGCGAGGCCATCTGCCGCCCCCGGCACCTGATGCCAATTCGGTGCCGTATCATTCAGATAATTCTGCACCCCCAAGGTATGCAATTCCAGCAATTCCCGCGCAAAGTTTTCATTCGCCGGGCTGGCGCGGCTTTCCTCGTTGTTCAGATAGTATAGCATGGCGGGCGACCGGGCGACCGCGCCCAACAGCACCCTGAAATTACCAAAAGCATTTTCCCTCAGCATCGCGTCATAACTGGGAAAGAACACCGCCGTGCCCTCGAATTTCATCGCGTTCACGCTGAAATGGTCATGCCAAAACTGCGTGATCAATTCACGCAACTGCGCCTTCGCATGCACAGCACGGATCAGCGATGCTGAAATCACCTCCTGCGCAGGACGCGTCCGCTCGCCGTAGTCCATCGCGATCTCGAAATCCAACAGCCGCACATGATCCGCAGGATCAGCGGTCAGCGCCGACAGTGGCCGCATCTCATCCACCCCCGGCCAGCCCCCATTTTCGCCGTCGTCGCCGGCCTCATAAACCATCCGAAGCCGGGCATCCGCCAACCGTTGATCCAAGTCAGCATCCCCCACCGGCATCGCCAACTGCGCCTCCAGCCAGCCTTTCTGCCCCAGCGCCGCATATTCTGCCCGAGACGCATCATTTGCGCCAAAACTCAGCCGGTTCAAAAACACTTCCGCAGCTGGCACCGCCGGCTGGGCAAATGCAAAGCCCACACGGGGCAGGGCGCCAAGCATGGCAAAAGCAACCAGCCTTTGGTGAAATGCGCGCCGTGTCAGCATGTTAGCCTCCGCCCTACTAAGATCGAAAGAATAGGAAGAAATTCACAACCGCCAAATTCTTTCTTGTTACAACTTTAAGAATACGCGGATTCCTGCGCGGCGACGGCCCCAAATGCAGCTTGGCAACGCACTGCTTTTGCCGCAATACACGCGTCACCTTCAAAACAGGCAAAACCATGGCGCAGCGGTTCAGTTTCCAAGTAAGCGCCACCCATGGCCGCGCGCGCACGGGCGTCATATCCACCCCACGTGGTGATATCCGCACACCCGCCTTCATGCCCGTTGGCACCGCAGCCACCGTCAAGGCCATGCTGCCCGAATCTGTTCGCGCCACCGGGGCCGATATCCTGCTGGGCAACACCTACCATTTGATGCTGCGCCCCACCGCCGAACGCATTCATCGCCTTGGTGGCCTGCACACATTCATGAACTGGCACCGCCCGATCCTCACAGACAGCGGCGGTTTTCAAGTGATGTCCCTCGCCGCCCTGCGCAAATTAACCGAAGAAGGCGTCGCGTTCTCTAGCCACATCGACGGCTCCAAACACATGCTGTCGCCTGAACGCAGCATGGAAATACAAAAACTGCTCGGCTCCGACATCGTCATGTGTTTTGACGAATGCCCGGCACTGCCTGCAACGCAGGCCGAGGTTGCCAAATCCATGGCCCTGTCAATGCGTTGGGCACAAAGATCGCGCGACGCCTTTGGCGACCGCCCCGGCCACGCCCTGTTCGGCATCATGCAAGGCGGTGTAACCCGCGATTTGCGCGAGGAAAGCGCCAAGGCTCTTATAGATATCGGTTTTGATGGTTATGCCGTTGGCGGCCTTGCCGTGGGTGAGGGCCAAGACGCGATGTTTGGCGTGCTTGACTACGCCCCCGACATGCTGCCCGCAGATAAACCCCGTTACCTGATGGGCGTCGGCAAGCCCGATGACATCGTAGGCGCGGTTGAACGCGGTATCGACATGATGGATTGCGTACTGCCCAGCCGTTCCGGCCGCACCGGGCAGGCTTGGACTGACCGGGGGCAAGTGAACATCAAAAATGCCCGCCACATGGACGACCCGCGCCCATTAGACGAAACCTGCACATGTCCTGCCTGCGCCAACTATTCCCGGGCCTACCTGCACCACGTCTTCAAATCTGGTGAAATCATCGCGTCGATGCTGCTGACTTGGCATAATCTGCATTATTACCAAAAGTTGATGCAGGGCCTTAGGGATGCGATTGCGGTGGGTGAACTGGCGCAATTTGTGACAGTTTTCCACCAAACGCGCGCAAATGGTGACATTGAACCGCTGTGAAACAGGTGCAACGCATTCTTCCCATTCCACACTTGCAGACAGCACGTCACAGGCGCATCCTGTCAAACAGACTTGGCGCTGGTTGACACTAGGGTACTGCCGCACCAAATACAAAACACGGGAAGACCCCATAGCTGCCGATCATCGGGGCGCGCGGATCTTCTGCCAGACAAAGGACATAGTATGACCGACCAACTCTCAACCTCGTATCCAGTGCTGCCACTGCGCGATATCGTTGTGTTCCCGCATATGATCGTGCCCTTGTTCGTAGGCCGCGAAAAATCCGTCCGCGCCCTCGAAGAGGTGATGGCTGACGACAAGCAGATTTTGCTGTCGTCGCAAATCGACCCCTCGATTGATGATCCGACCACAGATGGCATTTACCGCACCGGGGTGCTTGCCAATGTTCTGCAACTGCTGAAATTACCCGACGGCACCGTCAAAGTGCTGGTCGAAGGCAAAGCCCGTGTGCGGATCGTGGAATTTGTCACCAACCCGTCGTTCTTTGAAGCGTCGGCTGAGCTTCTGGTCGAAGTTCCCGGCGATGCGGAATCGGTCGAGGCACTGGTGCGCACCGTTGGCGAAGAATTTGAACGCTACGCCAAAATCAAGAAAAACATCCCCGAAGAGGCACTTTCTGCCGTGGCCGAAACGCGCGAGCCAAACCGCTTGGCCGACCTTGTGTCAGGCCATCTGGGCGTGGATGTGGCCTTGAAGCAAGACTTGCTGGAAACGCTTGATGTGGCTGTTCGGCTGGAAAAAGTCTACGGTCAGATGCAGGGCGAAATGTCTGTACTGCAGGTTGAGAAAAAGATCAAAACCCGCGTGAAAAGCCAAATGGAACGCACGCAGCGCGAATATTATCTGAATGAACAGATGAAGGCCATTCAGAAAGAGCTTGGCGATGGCGAGGACGGCCAAAACGAAATCACTGAACTTGAGGCCCGCATCGCCAAAACGCAGCTTTCAAAAGAAGCGCGCGACAAGGCCGATGCAGAGCTGAAAAAGCTAAAAACCATGTCCCCGATGAGCGCGGAAGCAACCGTCGTGCGCAACTACCTTGACTGGCTGCTGGGCGTGCCATGGGGCGTTAAATCCCGCATGAAAAAAGACCTTGTTGCTGCGCAAAAGGTGCTGGACGCCGATCATTACGGGCTGGAAAAGGTCAAAGAACGCATTGTTGAATACCTGGCTGTGCAAGCCCGGTCTGCCAAACTCAAAGGCCCGATCCTGTGCTTGGTGGGCCCTCCCGGCGTTGGTAAAACTTCGCTCGGCCGGTCGGTTGCCAAAGCCACGGGCCGCGAGTTCATCCGCATATCCTTGGGTGGCGTGCGCGACGAATCCGAAATACGTGGCCACCGGCGCACCTATATCGGTTCTATGCCCGGCAAAATCATCCAAGCGCTGAAAAAGGCAAAGACCAACAACCCGCTGATCTTGCTGGATGAAATTGATAAGATGGGTCAGGATTTCCGGGGTGATCCGGCATCTGCCATGCTTGAGGTGCTGGACCCGGAACAAAACGCCACCTTCACAGACCACTATCTTGAAGTGGAATATGACCTTTCCAACGTGATGTTTATCACCACGGCCAACAGCTACAACATGCCCAGCCCCTTGCTGGACCGGATGGAAATCATCCCGCTGTCGGGCTATACCGAGGACGAGAAGCGTGAAATTGCCAAGGGTCACCTGATCGACAAGCAGATCAAAAATCATGCGTTGAAAAGGGGTGAATTCAAGATCACCGACGCCGCGTTGCAAGAAATGATCCGCACCTACACCCGCGAGGCAGGCGTGCGAAATCTGGAACGTGAAATCGCCAAACTGGCCCGTAAGGCTGTGACGGAAATCGTCAAAGGCACTGCAAAAACGGTTGAAATCACACCGGATACGCTGGAAAAATTTCTTGGCGTCAAACGCTATCGCTACGGTCTGGCCGAGCTTGAAGATCAGGTTGGCGTGGTGACGGGGCTCGCGTGGACTTCCGTCGGCGGTGAGTTGCTGTCCATCGAAGCCCTGCGTCTGCCCGGCAAAGGCCGCATGAAGACCACCGGCAAACTGGGCGATGTGATGAAAGAAAGCATCGAGGCCGCAAGCAGTTACGTCCGTTCCATCAGCCCGCAGATAGGGGTAAAACCGCCCAAGTTCGAGACAATGGATATCCACGTGCACGTGCCCGATGGCGCGACGCCCAAGGACGGTCCCTCGGCCGGCGTGGCCATGACCGTGGCCATGGTCTCGGACCTGACCGGCATCCCGATCCGCAAGGACATCGCCATGACCGGCGAGATCACCCTGCGCGGCCGGGTCACCGCCATCGGTGGCCTGAAGGAGAAGCTGCTGGCGGCCCTCCGCTCGGGCATCAAGACGGTGCTGATCCCCGAGGAGAACGAGAAGGACCTCGTGGAGGTGCCCGACAATGTGAAGTCGGCGCTGGAGATCGTACCGATCAAGCCCGCTGACGAGGCCCTGAAATGGGCCCTGACCGGCACGCTGACGCCGGTGGCATGGGACGAGGCGACCGACCCTCTGCCCGCGCCCCAGCCGGTGCAGGACCCGGGTACGGTCGTCGCGACGCACTGACGGTCTGAGCAGACAGAATGAAC
>JACMNW010000220.1 GCA_014378345.1 Pseudorhodobacter sp.
ATTACCAGATCACGCTGGGCGGTGATGCCACCGAAACCGCCGTAATCGGCGAAAAAACCGGGCCGGGCTTTGCTTATGATGAAATTGTGCCCGCGATTGAGCGGATCGTCATGGCGTATCTCGAACACCGCGAAGCCCCGTCCGAGACGTTCCTTGACGCTTACCGCCGTCTGGGCCTCGCCCCATTCAAAGCCGCGCTCTACCCTGCCGAGGCTGCCCGCGATGCCGCTTGAAGCCCCCCTTGCGCCCGTATCAGAGCGCGTGGCAGACCTGAACGCGCGCTACCGCCACCATGGGGCGACCGCCGTGCTGGAACGTGCGATGACCGACCCGCAGGTGGGCCGCATTGCCCTTGTGTCCAGCTTTGGCGCGGAATCGGTGGTGCTTTTGCATTTGGTATCGGTGATCGACCGCACCACTCCGGTGTTGTTCATCGACACCGAAATGCTGTTTGCAGAAACCATCGCCTATCAGGCCGAGGTAGTGGGCAAACTGGGCCTGACCATCACCCGCATCACGGCAGATCGCGCCAAACTGGCCTTTGAAGACCCCGACAACACCCTGCATCAGTTCAACACCGATGCCTGCTGTGCTTTGCGCAAAACCGAACCGCTGGAACGGGCGCTGTCGGGGTATGACGCTTGGATTACCGGGCGCAAACGCTATCAAGGGGCCAGCCGCGCGGCAGTAGATTTCTTTGAAGCCGAAGGCGATATCCGTATCAAGGTCAACCCGCTGGCCCATTGGGACCGCGCTGATCTGGAAGATTATATGGTCAACAACCGCCTGCCCCGGCACCCGCTGGTGGCCAAAGGCTACCCCAGCATCGGCTGCGCGCCCTGCACCAGCCCGGTTAGCCCCGGCGAAGACCCGCGCGCAGGCCGTTGGCGCAATTCGGAAAAAGTCGAATGCGGCATTCATTTCATCAATGGCCGCGCCGTCCGCGAACCGCTGGGCCAAGACACAACGGGGGAAGCCGCCGCATGAGCGTTCTTGTAACTGATACCGGATTTTCAACCGCCCCCGACGTGCAATCGGTCCTTCTCGCCGATCTTGCCAACCACCAAGGTGCGCTTGATCTGGCCAATACCGATGATCCGGCGGCGCTGGAAGGCCACTTGGGCAACATAAGCCTGATCCGCGTCGCCTTCCCGGCCTTCAGTGATGGGCGCGGCTTCACCATTGGCCGCCGCCTTCGGATGATGGGCTACACCGGCACCTTGCGGGCGCATGGCAATCTGATCGCCGATCAATATGCCATGGCCCGGCGCGTGGGCTTTGACGACGTGGAAATCAGCGATGAATTGGCGCTGCGCCAACCCGCAGACCAGTGGGCTTTCCGCGCCGATTGGCGTGACCACAATTACCTAAGCAAACTGCGCGCCTGATTATCTGCTACCAACCCAGCCTAACCTGCCCTATCCAGCGAAGATCCATTCCCAATGACCGAGCTTATGCCAGTGACCGAGCCTGCAAAAATCATCCTGCCCGATGCACAAACCGTAACGTCGGTAAAGCACTGGACGGACCGTCTGTTTTCGTTCCGCGTGACGCGCCCTGCCAGCCTGCGGTTTCGGTCCGGTGAATTTGTGATGATTGGCCTGTTAGGCGACACCGGCAAACCCCTGCTGCGCGCCTATTCCATTGCCTCGCCCGCCTGGGATGATGAATTGGAGTTTTATTCCATCAAAGTTCCAGACGGACCGCTGACTTCGCGCCTGCAGCACATCAAACCCGGTGATCAGATTATCCTGCGCCCTAAACCCGTGGGCACGCTGGTGCACGATGCCCTGCTGCCCGGCAAACGGCTTTGGTTTTTGGCGACAGGAACCGGCTTGGCACCTTTTGCCTCGCTGATGCGCGAACCCGATACTTATGACAAATATGACCAGATCATCATGATGCACACCTGCCGCGAAGTGGCGGAACTGGCTTACGGCCGCGCCTTGGTCGAAAGCCTGAAAGACGATCCTCTGATCGGTGAACTGGTCGGTGACAAATTGCTGTACTACCCTACCACCACGCGGGAACCTTCGCAATTTATGGGCCGGATCACCGATAACCTGACAAATGGCAAAGTCTTCGCCGATCTCGGTCTATCGCCGATGGACCCGGAAGAAGACCGCGCCATGGTCTGCGGATCATTGGCTTTCAACCATGATGTCAAAGCCGTGCTTGAAAAGTTTGGCCTGCGGGAAGGGGCCAATTCCGAACCGCTGGATTATGTGGTTGAAAAGGCGTTCGTCGGAGACGGAATATAAGAAGTTACCCGACGCCAATGAAAAAAGGCCGCACCCAAAGGGATGCGGCCCAATTCATGCGCAAAAGCGCAAATTGTCACATCCCAAGTGCGGTTTTCACCTGGGCAATCACAGCAGTGATTGCTGCTGGATCAGTGCCAGCTGCTGTCACGGCAGCTTTCAAATTGGCTTTCGTAGCGTCATCAAGGGTCGATGCGTCGATCATGGTGGCTACAGCAACTGGATCAAAGGTTGCAGCATCAAGCGCTGGCATTGCAGCAGAAGCGCCGTCAGTCGCGGCAGCAGCCGCATCAGCCGCAGCTTTTTCGGCAGCAGCAGTTGCATCGGCAGCCGCCGCTGCAGTTGCCTCTTCCGCAGCTTTTGCCGCAGCAGCTGCTTCGTCAGCTGCCACTGCAGCCGCAGCAGCGGCCTTTTGTGCTGGCACATAGCTGAACTGGTAGTAGCCGCCAGCCGCCAAAACGATGATTGCGGCAATAATCACATTTCTGTTCATTTGTAAGTCTCCCAAACCCGAGGATAAGGCCCCGTCGCACGGCGTCTATGGCAGCTTTACGCCGAAAAGAAAAGATACTCGCACCGAAAACCCATGCAAAGCGGCAATCTTACCTATAAATTCCGGGCGAATGCGGGTTGTATAGCCACGCCCCAGCGTCTATTTTGCGCCCTGAGTAAACCACTCGCTTGCCGTCCATCCCTTGCCTGAAACAATTTGAAGGAACACCACCATAGCTCGCAGACCGCACAATGCCCCGCCGCAACGCGAAACCGGCCCCCGCATCAATGATCGCATCCGTTCGCCCGAAATTCGCCTGATTGGCGCTGATGGGGAAAACGTCGGCGTCGTGACGCCTGCCCGCGCCATGGTGCTTGCCGAAGAAGCGGGCCTTGATCTGGTGGAAATCTCGCCCAACGCGGAACCGCCGGTTTGCAAGATCATGGATTTTGGCAAATTCAAGTATGAGACGCAAAAGCGTGAGGCGGAAGCCCGCAAAAAGCAACACATCATCGAGATCAAGGAAATCAAGTTCCGCCCCGGCACTGATATCCACGATTACGACGTGAAAATGCGGTCGGTTCTGAAGTTTCTCGAAGAAGGTGACAAGGTTAAAGTCACCCTGCGCTTTCGTGGCCGCGAAATGGCGCACCAGGATTTGGGGTTGGTGCTGTTGAACCGCGTCGCCGCCGATGTGGCTGAGAACGGCAAGATCGAAAGCATGCCGCGTCTTGAAGGGCGGCAGATGGTGATGATGATCGGGCCGAAATAACCGGGCTGTTTGAGGCGCTGTTAAGATGAGTATTTAAGCGAAAAAGAAGTCTTGGGGGGTCGGTTCATCCGGCCCCTTTTTGCAAGGATTTGGGTGTGACGTTGCTCCGAGCCGTCAAAAGCAGGCTTTGCAATAGCGCTTGATCTGCGCGTGGATGATATGTTCGCGTCCAACCCTGACGGCCCCAGCCGCCCTTGATCAGGGAAACAGCAGATTTTGCCATGCAGATCATGTCCTGCTGGTCCGGTGTCAGTTTCACTTAGACTGCACCTTCCGCAGTGAAGGCTGCAAAAATCTTATTCCGCAACCGGAAATCCGCCTTGCTGAAATGCGATTATTCCTCACCCTGCGGCAAGGCCAGTGCCGGTGCGAGAGATAGACTGTCAGGGTTCGTGCCAGTCGCCATCGGCATCGCGCGGCTGACCACGCACGGATATTTCTTTCAACAACCCGCCAACCCCCATCGGGGCGATATCGCCCTCTGTTACGTCAAGCCCGCAAGCCAAGCGTTCCATCACCCAATCCGCCCCGTTCAACGCCGGCGATCTGGCGCAGCCCGGCAGGCCAATTACCGGGCGGCCTTGCAAACTGCCAAGAAACAGCAGGTTGCCCGGATCGACCGGCATACCAAACCGCGCCACATGGCCACCGGCAATTCGTACCGCCTCTGGCCCGGTATCGTGCAAATCCGATGTCGCAGATCCTGTTAATATCAACAACATATCGCCTGACATGCGTATCAGCGCTTCGGCCATAGGGCCCACGTCATGCGCCACCACCGCCACATCGGCCAGCACCATACCCAGTGCGCGCAGCCGCGCCTCGACCGCACGTTTGCCTTTCAGGGTCAGTTTGCCATCCTGCCCCGGCACCTCGGTCAGCAAAAGCCCCGCAGATCGCCGCACCACGGGCAGGATGTGGATTGCCGCCCTCGCAGCGCTTTCAGCCGCAAGCAAAGCATTGTCCGGCACGCCGTAGGCGATGATCTTGACCGTGCCCACCAAAGTGCCTGCCACAACCCGCGCAAAAGGCGGCAATGTCGCCAAGGTAATCGAAGGATGAATGCGGTTTAACGCATGAATCGCATCCGCATCCAATGCCACAATCCCCGGCCCGACCGCCTTCAGATTAACCCGGCCCGTAAAGGCTTCGGTCAGGGTTAACCCCTGTTTCCCCGGCACCAGCGCCTGTGCCAACCGGGTTGCCGCTGCATCTTCGTCGACATCACCCGCGTCCAGAACGGCCACGACAACTTCGGTCACCCCAGCCAAGCGCAAAGTGGAAATATCGCTTAGCTTCAGCACCGCGCCTTTGCGCAGGCGCGACCTTGGCAGCGGTACCGAATGGGCAAGTATGGAACCTAAAGCCTGATCCAAAGGCA
>JACMNW010000005.1 GCA_014378345.1 Pseudorhodobacter sp.
GCACTGATGCTGCCTGCGATAGCCTTTACAAAGCTTTGGCCGCCAAGGGGCTGGAGGCTCTGTATGATGACCGCGATGAACGTGCGGGCGCGAAATTTGCCACGATGGACCTGATCGGCCTGCCATGGCGCATTACCGTCGGGCCACGGGGGTTGGCCAACGGCGTGGTGGAATTGACGTCGCGAAAAACAGGCGCAAGCGAGGAAATGTCCGCAGAAGCGGCTGTGGCAAAGGTTGTTGGGATTTACGCGGGCCAGTGATCCTTCAAAGTCGGCGGGCTGACTGCCCCCCGAACCCCCCAAGGAAATTTGCAGACAGTTGAAACAGCGGACGAGCCTGTGACTGGCCGTCTTCGATCCTGAGCCGTTTATTTGGCGTATGGCCACCAAAAGTGACTTATCGTCGCATGAAACGGAACCAAATCGCCGAACTTGCCCTTTGTGCAAGGCCCTGACCCGCATATTTAGAAAATTGGAGACTGCCATGGATTATCGTCGTTTAGGCAAATCGGGCCTGAAGGTATCTGAATTTTCATTTGGCTCTTGGGTTACATTCGGCAAACAGGTGGATGGGGGCGATGCGAAAACCCTTATGTCAGCGGCTTATGATGCGGGGGTGAATTTCTTTGACAATGCTGAAGGGTACGAGGCGGGCAATTCCGAAACCCTGATGGGCGAGGCGTTGGCCGCCCTGAAATGGTCGCGCGACAGCTACATTGTGTCGTCCAAAGTGTTCTGGGGCGGCACCAAGCCCACCCAGCGCGGGCTTTCCGCAAAACATGTGACAGAGGCATGCCACGCCGCCTTGCGCCGTTTGCAGGTTGATCATCTGGATCTTTATTTTTGCCACCGCCCGGATATCGACACCCCAATCGAAGAAACCGTGCGGGCGATGCACAATCTGATCACCCAAGGCAAAATCCTATACTGGGGCACATCGGAATGGTCGGGCCAGCAGATCACAGAGGCACATTTGGCGGCCCGCACGCATGGCCTGACGCCGCCGACCATGGAACAGCCGCAATATAACCTGTTTGAGCGGCACAAGGTTGAGGCTGACTATCTGCCGATCTACGACACCTTTGGTTTGGGTACAACGATTTGGTCGCCGCTTGCGTCGGGCTTGCTGACGGGCAAGTATAATGACGGTATCCCGTCCGATAGCCGCGTAAACTTGCCCGGCTACGAATGGTTGCGCGATCAGGTTCAGTCTGAAGGTGGCAAGGCGCGGCTGGTCAAAGTGAAAGCCTTGGCAAAACTGGCGGCAGAGGCAGCTATGCCCGTGCATCATCTGGCGCTATTGTGGTGTTTGCAAAACCCGCATGTATCGACAGTTATTCTTGGCGCATCGCGCAAGTCGCAGTTGAAAGACAATCTGTCAGCGTTGGATGCAAAATCCAAGATGACGCCAGATCTAATGGCCGCCATTGAGGCGATTGTGCAAACCAAGCCAGACTTACCGCAGCGTTTTTGATGGGGGTGGCGTGCTAAAACAAGCTTCGATGCTGTCTGTCCGGCACCGCTTGCGTCAACGATAACCGTGCGTTATCGCCAGCCTGCGGGCCGGCGCTTGACCATTTGGATGCCAAGCGCCAGGGTTCAGCCAATAAAACCGGAGACGTAATGACCCTGCGCACCCCACCGTTTTCACGCTTTGAATGGATGATCGCTTGGCGCTATTTGCGCGCGAAGCGGGCAGAAGGCGGCGTGTCGGTGATGACATGGATCAGCTTGATTGGCATCACGCTTGCGGTGTTCGCTTTGATCGCCACGTTGGCAGTGCGGGCCGGGTTCCGGGCGGAATTTGTGGACACCATTTTGGGCGCGAATGCCCATGTCACCGTTTATTCTACTGCACGGCAGAACGCGGATGGGATGACCATCTCTGGCTTTGCGCAAGACAGTGGGATCGAGAAAACCCTGCTGGCAGTTCCCGGCGTGACGCGCGCAGCCCCCTTGGTGAAGGGGCAGGTGATGGCCGCCGGTGCAGACCGCAATCTGGGGGCCGAGGTGTTTGGCATAGCGCTTGCGGACCTCAAAACCATTCGGCGTGTCGGCATAGGGGCGGACGCGTACGGCGATATTGAACAGTTTGATCAAGGCATTGCCATCGGGTCAGGTATTGCCCGCGAATTGGGCATCACGGTGGGCGACAGGTTGCGCTTGATATCCCCCAATGGGGCCAAAACGGCCTTTGGCACCAGCCCGCGGGTGAATGCCTACAAGGTCGTTTATATCTTCACGGCAGGTCGCTATGACATTGATCGCACACGTATTTACATGCCGCTGGCCGCCGCGCAAAGCTTTTTCAACCGTGAAGGTTTTGTTGATGAATTTGAGGTGATGGTCAAAGACCCCGACCATGTGGATGACATGGCAGGGTCGGTCTTGACCGCAGGTGGGCCGGATGCGCTGATCTGGACCTGGCGAGACGCGTCGGGGTCTTTCTTGCGGGCGCTGAGCATTGAGGACAATGTTATGTTCATCATTCTGTCCATTTTGGTGTTGATCGCTGCGATGAACATCGTCTCGGGGCTGATCATGCTGGTGAAGAACAAAGGCCGCGATATCGGTATTTTGCGCACCATGGGCCTGACCGAAGGATCGATCCTGCGGGTGTTTTTCATCTGTGGCGCATCGACGGGCTTGATCGGCACGGCGCTGGGCGTGGCCTTGGGATGCTTGTTTGCGACCTATATCGACACCATCTTTTCCTTCGTGAACTATGTGGCAGGCGGTGGCGTCTGGGACCCATCAATCCGCGGCATATATGCGCTACCCGCAAAATTGCAGTGGGGCGATGTGATGTCGGCGGTATCGCTTTCGCTTGGCCTGTCCTTCATCGTGACCCTGTTTCCGGCAAGGCGGGCGGCGCGCATGAACCCGGTTGAGGCACTGCGGTATGAATGACGCGATGCTGGAACTTGTGGGGATTGAGAAGGCGTATAACCGGGGCAAGCCTACGGAAGTTACGGTTCTGCGCGGCGCTTCGGTAACTGTCGCCCGGGGCGAGGTGGTGGCATTGGTAGCCCCGTCCGGCGCAGGAAAATCGACGCTTTTGCATATCTCGGGGTCGCTGGATACCGCGGATGCCGGGGTGGTTCGTTTGGGCGGGCAGGATATGGCGGGGCTGTCTGATCGGGACCGGACGGGTATCCGGCGGCAAGAAGTGGGGTTTATCTATCAATTCCATCATCTGCTGCCGGAGTTTTCGGCACTGGAAAACATCGTTCTGCCACAGCGTGCGAATGGAATTTCCCAAAGGGCGGCCAAGATGCGGGCGATGGATTTACTGGGGCGCGTCGGAATCGCGGCGCGGGCGGATCATCGGCCTGCCGCGCTGTCGGGGGGGGAACAGCAGAGGGTGGCGTTTTGCCGGGCTTTGGCGAACAATCCGCGGCTTTTGTTGGCGGACGAGCCGACTGGAAATCTTGATCCGGGGACGTCGGATCAGGTTTTCGGGGTGTTGATGGAACTGGTTCGGGAAACCGGATTATCGGCTTTGATTGCGACGCATAATCTGGAATTGGCGGGCAGGATGGACAGGATTGTCCGGCTGGATGGGGGACGGGTTATCGAGGCGCGGTAACGCGTGTGATATGGGTGGTAAAGTGATGATATACATGGATTATAGTATTTCCGTTAAAGGAACTTTTACTGCCGTAGCACAAACCGTAAAGCACAAATTTGGCGGTTCGTTCGGGTACAGTTGGGGTGAGCAGACTTTCACTGGCCGCGTGGTCCAAGCTTGCATTGGCGGGCGTGGCATGGTCTTCGTGGCGTAACAACGGAGGCTATGATGCACCACTTTCACCGACTGCCGCTGCTGATGATTGCCGCGCTGGCGCTGCCCGGCTGTTTGCCACAAACGAAACCTGCGGCGCAGACAACGGGGGCGCAAGATTACGCGGCCTATTGTTCGGCCTGTCATGGGTCTGGTGGCATGGGGGATGGCGAATTGGCGGCGGAATTGGCAAAAAAGCCCGCCAATTTGACCGGGCTTTCGGCCAAGAATGGCGGCACATTTCCGACGACGCGGGTGATGGCGCAAATCTGGGGCTATGCGGGCAAAAAGGGGCAGGATGTGATGCCGGATTTCGGGCCGCTGCTGGACGGGGAATTGGTGCTGTATGACGGCGGCGCCGGAACCGAGACACCGACGCCGACCCGGCTGGTGCAGATCGCGGAATATGTGAAGGGGCTGCAGAAGTAGGGTTGGGGAGAGAGTCGGGGCACGCCCCGACCTACGGGGCAACCTGTTCCCTCGCCGGATTTGATTTCAATCAAGTCGGGGCACTGC
>JACMNW010000221.1 GCA_014378345.1 Pseudorhodobacter sp.
AATCCATGACCAAACGCGAACGCGCCAACCCCGATTTGCTGGCAGCGTCGCGTAAAAAGCGTGTCGCCGCAGGTGCCGGGCTAGAGGTGCAGGAACTGAATCGCCTTCTGAAGCAACACAAGCAAATGGCCGAGATGATGAAGAAAATGGGCAAGGGCGGCATGATGAAAAACGCCCTGAAACAGATGCTCGGCAACAAGGGTGGCATGGACCCATCAACAATGGATCCCGCCAAGCTGGAAGAAGCCGCCCGCGCCATGAAAGGCATGGGTGGCGGCGGCATCCCCGGAATGCCACGCGGCATGACCCTGCCATCGGGTCTGTCAGGGCTGATGAAAAAGAAATGACAACCCTCCGCCATCCCCAGACAAAATTTTCGTACGAAAATTTTTCGGCCCCCAAAGATTTTTCGTCCGAAAAATCTTCCCATTCCACATTGCAGGGGCTGGTTTGATGGCGCTGTCAGCACGCAAAAAGCACAGGAAAAGCACGCATAATGCCTGCTTAAATCCCCATGGAACATGCCATGACTGATGCTGCCACCCGCGCGCAGGCGTTGCTTCATGACCACCGCGATGCCATTGACCGGCTGGATGCGATCTTGGTCTACACCCTTGCAGAACGCTTCAAGCAGACTCAAGCCGTCGGTCGTTTGAAGGCCGAACATAACCTGCCGCCGTCTGATCCGGCACGTGAGGCCATGCAAATGGCCCGCCTTGAACAGCTGTCTATCGCCGCCGATCTTGATCCGGTTCTGGCAAAGAAATTCCTGACCTTCATCATCTCCGAAGTCATCAGGCATCACGAGAAATTACAGAAATAACCGGGGCTTGCCCGGTTTCAACCAACCCGAAGGAGACTACACTATGTCCATGAAAATCCGTCTTGCCCGTGGTGGCTCTAAAAAGCGCCCACATTATTCCATCGTGGCTACAGACAGCCGTATGCCGCGCGATGGCCGCTTTCTTGAAAAGCTTGGCACCTATGATCCGTTGCTTGCCAAAGACAACGAAGGCCGCGTGAAAATGGATATTGAACGCGTGCAATATTGGATCGGCCAGGGCGCACAACCTACCGACCGCATCGCGCGTTTCTTGGAAGCCGCTGGTGTCGTTGCCAAAAAAGTCCGCAACAACCCCAAAGCTGCCGTCCCCGGCAAGCGCATGGCCGACCTTGCCGCCAAGAAAGCCGCCCGCGCCGCTGCCCCTGCAACAGCAGAATAGTCGGCCGTGACGCCCAGCTTTTCCGACGCTTTTCAGGCAGAGCTGCGCCAACTTATGCGCTGGCGGCGCGACATACGCCGCTTTCGCGAAAGCCCGGTAGAGGCAGCGGTTCTTGACCGCTGCCTTTGCGCCTTTACCCTTGCCCCCTCCGTTGGCTTATCCGAACCATGGCGCGTGATTGACGTCACCTCCAAAGCCGCCCGCTCCGCCGCCATCGCCAATTTCAAAGCTGCCAATACGCAGGCCCTTTCAGGCTACTGCGATGAAAAGGCTAATATTTACGCCACTCTAAAACTCTCCGGCATGCAAGAAGCGCCGATCCATCTGGCGGTGTATTGTGACGAATCCTCACCCAAAGGTGCCGGCCTCGGGGCCACCACCACCATGCCCGAGATGAAGGCGTATTCCGTTGTCGGGGCCATCACCCTGTTCTGGCTTTTGGCCCGCGCCGAAGGGCTTGGCGTCGGTTGGGTGTCGATCCTTGATCCTGTCCAACTGGCAAAAGATCTTAACAACCCTAACGACTGGCGACTTGTCGGCTATCTTTGCGTAGGCTGGCCCGAAACCGCCAACAATACCCCAGAGTTAGAACGCGCCGGGTGGGAATTCCGCAGCCCAACCCCGATCCGGGAGACACATTAAATGACCACTGATCGTATCTGCGTAGGGGCCATTGCAGGCTCGTTTGGCCTGCAGGGTGAGGTGCGGCTGAAATCCTTTTGCTCCACCCCCGAAGCTATCGCCACCTACGGCCCGCTTACGTCTGAGGATGGTACACGCAGCTTTAACGTCAAATTAACCCGCCCCGTGGCAAATGGATTGGGTGCGCGCATCACTGGCATCACCACAAAAGAACAGGCAGATGCGCTGAAAGGCACCAGTCTTTATGCCGACCGCAGCAAACTGCCCTCGCTGCCAGATGATGAATTCTACCACACCGACCTTATCGGCATGGCTGTGCATGATACCGGTGGCGCGCTGATTGGAAGCGTGCAAGCTGTTCACAACCACGGGGCAGGGGATCTGTTGGAAATCATGGGTCCGGGGATGAAGACCGCGCTTTTGCTGCCCTTCACCCGCAAAGCCGTGCCAACAGTTGATCTTGCCGCCCGCCGCATTGTGGCCGATTTACCCGAAGGGCTGGACTAAAAGCCATATACCCGGCAAATTACGCGAATTGTCACGAACGGAATGGCCATGGAAACCCGCAGACGTTTTATGATGGCAGCCAACGCGCTGCTGTATTCCGGCCCGCTTTTGGCCGGTCTGGGTGGTTTTGGCTGGGGCCTTATTCCCGTGTTTACCGCGATTTTTGTGCTTTGGCTGATCATCTTGCAGCCCTTCGAATTTCCCATAAACAAAGCCGAATGGCTTACGGCTGGTGCCTGGGTCGCGGTCGCTGCGCGTGCGGCGGTACAGTTGCTGCTGGTGGTTGCATTGTTCGCGGTGGGACGCGGCATCGGCGGCATTTTGGGTGCGATGACCGGATTTTCAAACGTCCTTCCCGTCGCGCTATCGTTTTTGTCGATCCCGCTTGCGCGGATGATCTGGGATCCATGGGCGCAGCCGCCAGTGCCTGATGAACAGGCAGCAGTGGATAATGATGCCAAGCCCAAACCCAAATCCAAACTCAAGCCCAATCAATGACCGGTGTCGCTGACCCCAAACTGAAATCCCACGGCAGATTGACCATATCCGCCAGCCAAGCCCCGCGTGACCTGATGGAAGGTGCGCCCCGCGTCAAAGGCGCATGGGAGGTCCGGATAATCACCCTGTTCCCCGAAGCGTTCCCCGGAACCTTGGGTCTTTCGCTGACCGGTAAAGCCCTTGATCAAGGCCTGTGGCGGCTGGAGACCATCGATCTGCGCACACTTGGCGATGGCAAGCATCGCAACGTCGATGACAGCCCTGCTGGCGGAGGTGCGGGCATGGTACTGCGCGCCGATGTGGTCGACCGTGCCTTTGCGCAAGCCGCCACCAACACCCCCAAATCGCACTGGCCGGTTCTGTACCTGTCGCCGCGCGGCAAACCGTTCGATCAAGCGATGGCCCACCGCTTTGCCGCCTGCGATGGCCTCACCCTGCTGTGCGGACGTTTTGAAGGTGTCGATCAACGCGTGCTGGATCACCGTGATGTCGAAGAGGTCAGTCTTGGCGATTTCATCCTGACGGGGGGCGAAATTGCCGCGCAGGCAATGCTGGATGCCATAGTGCGCCTGCTGCCAAACGTTCTGGGCAATCAGGCATCGACCCTGGAAGAATCTTTCTCCCACGGCCTTCTGGAATTCCCGCAATTCACAAGGCCCACGGTTTGGAACGACCTCTCCATCCCCGACGTCCTGCAATCCGGCCACCACGGCGAAATCGCCAAATGGCGCAAGGCACAGGCCGAGGCGATAACGAAGGATCGACGGCCAGATTTGTGGGCGGCGTACGTTGCCAGCAAATAGCCTGCTCCCCTTGACCCAAACCGCCCCAAACCCTATACGCCCCTAGTCAGGGGTCTAAAGGCCCATCGGGCCCGATTCCATTTTGCCGTAACGCTTGTTTCCTTCGACCCGCGTGGCAGATCATCGGACTAAAAACAGCAGGCCCCATCTCTGGCGGGCATACCTTCTTGTGGTGTGGACCCGGTTGAAGACCAAAGCTCTGGTGCGGCATCATTTCGGGGAAAACCCCGTGTTAGAAAGGACAAAGCGCATGAATCTTATCGCGCAGATCGAGGCCGAACAAATTGCGGCACTCGGCAAGACCATCCCGGATTTCAAGGCCGGTGATACCGTAAAAGTCGGTTATAAAGTCACCGAAGGCACCCGTAGCCGCGTGCAAATTTACGAAGGCGTTGTGATCGGCCGCAAGGGTGGTGCGACCATCTCTGCATCTTTCACCGTGCGTAAGATCTCGTTCGGCGAAGG
>JACMNW010000222.1 GCA_014378345.1 Pseudorhodobacter sp.
CAATCCACCAAAGGAACAGTCATTTTCGACATCCAGTTGCGATAGTACTCGATATTTCTTGGAAGGGAATTCATTTGGTTCACACCTTGCGGATCACACGTAATGTGGCCCTTAAAAGGTGCAAGTTCGAAATAAAGAGTCCGAGCCCCGGCATCACGTGCACCTTCCATGAAGGCCCGGCGCGACCCGTTGAGGCCATTCCACGCGACGGCAACTACATCTTTATGACATTCGAAGTACGCCCTCGATCCGTTATATTGCCAACCATAGATTTTCTGCTGAATCGAAGCTGCAAATTTAAACGGTGATGGCTTTTGTGCGGCAGCATAAGCCTCAGCAGCTCTTTGTGCAGTTGTATCATATCCTGCCGTTCGTAGTGGCAGCAATCGTTGCCAGATCAATGAGCCGAGAGGTGAAAGAAGCTTTGCTATGGTGTTTTTTTTATTTTTCCGCGGATCAAGACACAAGAATTGCACCTTAGTTTCCAATTTTGGCTCGATGTTCACTCGCTCAAATCCGCCCATTTCAACTGCGTATTGCGCGTCACTGCCCGCGTCGTGCGCATCCCCACAACCCTGTCAAACTCATACCCGGCAATCTCGCCCGAACCCGGCCGACGTGCCCAGATATCCGCCTCGGTGATCACATGGCCCGCCGCCAGATCACGGTCCGCCACCACCGATGCGCGCGCGAACCTGTACACCGGCTCTTCCGACGCGGTGCGCTGTTTGGGGTTGTGCAGCGCGGTGTGGATCTCGCGGCTGCGGTCAATCAGAAACCGTAATTCGGCGGGGTCCATCGAATTGATGATATCAGGCCCGATGCGGTAGCGGCTGTCGGTGTAGTGCCGTTCAAGAATACACGCGCCGAGGGCCACCGATGCCAACGCCATCTCCGGACCTATCGAATGGTCGGAAAAGCCAACGACTGCGTTAGGGAAGGCGGTTTTCAGATCGGTCACGCCCTGCAAAGACACGATTTCAGGCGGTGACGGGTAAAGATTGGTGCATTCCAGCAGCGCATAATCCACGCCCGATGCCTCCAGTATAGCCACAGATGCGCGAATACTATCAATCGTTTGCATGCCCGTCGACATGATCACCGGCTTGCCCTTGCGGGCGATATGGCGGATCAGCGGCAGATTGTCCGCCTCTCCCGACCCGATTTTATAGGCGGGCACGTCAAGAGTTTCCAGAAAATCCGCAGCAGCGCGGGAAAACGGGGTGGATATCCAGATCATCCCCAAAGATTCGGTATAGCGTTTCAGCTCTGCCTCATCGGTCAGGTTCAGCGCGCAGCGTTCCATCACATGCCAGATTGACACATCTGCATTGGGCGGGAAAATCGACTTCGCCTCCTCGGTCATTTCATCTTCGATGATATGGGTCTGGTGCTTGATCATCTCACACCCGGCACCCGCCGCCAGCCGGACCATTTCTTTGGCCACGGCAAGACTGCCGCCGTGGTTGATGCCGATTTCGGCAATCACCAAGGGAGGTTCACCCGGTCCAATGACACGATTTCCGATTTTCACGCGCTCTATCCTTTAGTGTATCTCACGTGCTTGCTGGCTTTGCGCGGGCAGGTTGTCAAGGGCGGGGTGGGATCACACCCCCCAAGTGCGCTGCAAAACGCCAAACCAGTTCTTATAGGCCAGCTTGTGCATCAGTGCCTCGTCATAACCATGGTTGCGCATTGCCTGCACAAGCACAGGCAGGCCCGCCACGTCTTTGATAGGGTCCGGCACGGTCGCGCCATCAAAATCAGACCCAAGGCCGACGTGATCTTCCCCCAAATGCGCGATCAAATGGTCCAGATGCCGCAGCATCACATCCAACCCCATATCGGGTGATTTGCGGCCATCAGGGCGCAGAAAGACGGTGGCAAAGTTCAGGCCGACCATGCCGCCAGTGTCTTTGATCATGGCAAGCTGGCGGTCGGTCAGGTTGCGGGTGGAGGGGGTGATCGCATGGGCGTTGGAATGGGTGGCGACCAAGGGCGCGTTGCTGATTTTTGCGATGTCATTGAACCCGGCCTCATTCAGATGCGACAGGTCGAGCATGATCTTCAGCTCATTACAGGCCGTTACCAAAGCCTTTCCCGCGTCGGTCAACCCCGGCCCGGTATCGGGATTGCCCGGATAGCGGAACGGCACGCCGTGACCAAAAGCGGTGGGCCTGCTCCAGACCGGGCCTAATGATCGCAGGCCCATGCCATAATACAGATACAGCGCGTCCAGATCGGGGCCGATCGCTTCGGCGCCTTCCATATGCATGATGCCCGAAATTACACCGCGCAATAGACAATCGCGAAGTTCGGCGGCAGTTGTGCAGATCTTGAAGGCGCCGTTGCTGGCCCGTTCCATCCACGCCAAATGCCCGGCCATGGCAAGCGCCACAGGCTGGGCCGCATAGTGGCCTATCAAATCTGGCAGCGGCAAATCATAGGGCGGCGCGTCCATCAGCAGATCGTAGTCAGGGGCGTCAAGGGCGTGCGGCGATGGGATATAAATCGCGAAAAACCCCCCAACAAAGCCGCCTTGTTTCATGCGTGGCAGGTCGAGATGGCCCTTGCCTTCGCCGGTTAGCCAGATGGCGCTGCGTTTGTCTGGGTTATTGAATAAGCGCAGCAGAATATCGTTGTGGCCATCAAAAAAGGGAAGCAAAGCAGTCATTTTATAAATCCTGAAAAGGGTTTAGCGGCGGTAGCCTTCAGAGGCGGTCAACAGATCACGGGTTTGCCCCGCTTGGCGCGATTGCAGCGCGGCGCGGGTCAGATCTTTCACCGCCAATTCGTTCTGCATCACCAGCAAGCGTTCGCACATATGGGCCACAACCGCCAGATCATGGCTGACCAAAATATACGTCAACCCGCGTTCACCCCTAATACGGTCCAGCAGATTCAACACTTCGGCTTGGATTGAACACCATCTGCACAACACCGTAAAATGCTGGCGGGCGGGGCGATGAAAGGCGAACGCCGCCCTGCGAATGATGCCGCTCGTCGCCTTCAATTTTTGGCAGGCATTTGAACAGGCCTTGCGTGTAGGGGTGCTTGGCCTACGCTAATTCCGATGCCTTCAATTCCTCCTCCACCCGCCCTGCATCATGACCAAAACCCGGTCGCAGAACGAACTGACCAGCCGCAGATCGTGGCTAATAAAGATCAGACCCGTACCGAGATCTGTGACCAGCCGTCCAAAATTCGCAAAACCTCAATTTGCACCGTCACATC
>JACMNW010000223.1 GCA_014378345.1 Pseudorhodobacter sp.
CAGGCGTTTCTGGCAGCGATTGCCATTTATGCGCTGATGTCGCTGGGGTTCGGTGTGGCGACCGGGTTTGACCACAAATCACCACAGGCGATTGCACTGGGCGCGATTTTGATCTTTGGCGTGGCCTATCTGATTGCCCAAGGGTTGGCAGGTGCTGCCCCAAAAGCACTGACGCGGGCCACGGTGATTTATGCACTCGCCGCATCGCTGGGCTATTTCGCACTGCAAGCGGCAGCCGAGGCGCTGACATCCGGCACCCTGCCCGCCACCCCACCCCCCGGCCCGCTGGAATGGGCGCTGATTGTGCTGGCCGTCCTCAGTTTCGGTCTGGTGGCCGTGGCGCAGGCGCTGTTCCCGCTCTGGGCGCATCACCCGGCGGCGGCGGGCCTGCGGGTGCACCTGACCAACGGGCTTTATGCCAACGCCGTTTTTGACCGGCTACTGGGCGGCTGGACAAAGTCGCACAACGTCTGATTTCTTAATATATCCAGAGGGTTCCCCATCATGATGATCCATCACCCCGATTTTGCCCTGACCCCAAGCGCCGCCCTGCTGACTGCCGCAAATGCGGCGGCCCGTGCGATTCCGCCATTGTTCCCACTGGCCAGCAGCGTTGCGGTCAACCCCTATCTGGGCCAGTCGGGTGACACGCTGGCAGTGACAGCGGCACGTCTGGGCAGGATTGCGGGCGTGCCTGTCACGCAACCGCGCAACTGGTATCTGGCCCGTATGGCCGATGGCCGGATCAGTGACGATGATCTGTCTGGCGCTTTTGCCGCATCGCCCGATGCAGGCCGACCGGCGACCTTTGCGGCGCTGAAATTGGCTGCATCCCAACCCGGTTCCGTCCAACAGGCGGTACTATCCGTGGCGCAGCTGGCTGCAGAAGCATCTGGAATCGACTGGCCCGCCATAGTGAACGACCGTTTCAGCATTTGGGCGGCAGGACATTTCGACAAAGGGCAAGCCCTTTGGACCACGGCACCCGGCCCATCGGCCTATGCGGCATGGCGCAGCTTTGCCACCCATGACTTGACGCCAGAAATTACCGGGCTTTCGGGCTTTGCCGCGTTTGTTGCCAATGTGCCCGCAACGGCGGCCGAGGCGCTGGCAATGGCCACGGCGCGGCTGGGCCTGCCTGACGCGGCGCTGAAAACGGCGTTTCACGCCACATTGATGTCGATTGGCGGCTGGAGCCAATATGCCCGCTATGACCTGTGGCAGGCCGAATTGGCCGGGGGCACGGACAGCGCCGTCACTGACCTGCTGGTGATCCGGCTGTTGTGGGACGTGGCGTTGCTTAGCCAATACAAGAACAAGATCGGCGAGGGCTGGGCCGCAGCAGTGGCCGCCCATGCGCAACCTTTGCACCCCACCCCCGATCAGGTGATCGACGTCATTCTGCAAGAGGCCTGCGAGCGTGCCGCTCAGCGCGACATGGCAGCAGCCTTTGCTGCGTCCTGCCACGCTAAAGGTACCGGGCAAAGCCGCCCGGCACTGCAAGCAGCATTCTGCATCGACGTGCGGTCCGAAGTGTTCCGCCGCGCGCTGGAAAGCGTGGACCCCGGCATCCATACCATCGGCTTTGCCGGGTTCTTTGGTGTTTTCACCGAACATCTGCCCTTTGCGTCAGACGTGGCCGAGGCGCGATTGCCGGTGTTGTTGAACCCGACGGTAAAATCCTGCGCCCTCTCGTCCCACGCCGGAGCCGAAGACGCCGCCCGCATTACCGCGCGTGCCAGACGGGCGTGGGGGCGGTTCAAGCTGGCCGCCGTGTCGTCTTTTGCCTTTGTCGAAGCAACTGGGCCGATCTATGCAGGCAAGCTGGTGCGCGATGCCCTTGGTCTGGGCCCGTCGCATCTGCCGCATGATCCCGCACCACAATTGTCGCCCGGTCTAGATACCGCACAAAAGCTGGCTTCGGCGGAAATGGTGCTGCGCGCCATGTCGATGACAGATGGTTTTGCCCGTGTTGTCCTGTTGGCCGGGCACGGCGCGAATGTCGCCAACAACCCCCACGCCAGTGCGCTGCATTGCGGCGCCTGTGGCGGCTATTCGGGCGAAGTGAATGCACGGTTGCTGGCCGCTTTGTTGAACGACCCCGAGGTGCGGCAGGGCCTGCCTGCGCGTGGAATTACCATTCCCGATGACACGCTGTTCGTGGCGGGATTACATGACACGACCACTGATGATGTGTTGGTCTACAGCAGTGATCATCCGTCAGCGGTGCACACTAAAGATCTAACTGACCTGACTCGCTGGCTGGCCGCTGCCGGGGTGCTGGCGCGCGGCGAACGTGCTCTGCGTCTGCCACGGGCGAAGGGTGCCCGCGACATTGCCGGACGGTCACGCAATTGGGCCGAAACGCGCCCCGAATGGGGTCTTGCGGGCTGCCGGGCGTTCATCGCAGCGCCTAGGCATCGCACCGCCGGGCGAAACCTTGGTGGCCGGGCGTTTTTGCATAGCTATGACTGGCGGGCCGACAAAGGCTTTGGCGTGCTGGAACTGATCCTGACCGCCCCAGTGGTGGTGGCAAGCTGGATCAGCCTGCAATATTACGGATCGACAGTGGCCCCTGCGGCCTTTGGCGGCGGCAACAAATTGCTGCACAACGTGACAGGCGGCATCGGCGTGGTCGAAGGCAATGGCGGGTTGTTGCGCAATGGCCTGCCCTGGCAATCGGTGCATGATGGCGCGAACCTGGCCCACGAACCCCTGCGCCTGTCGGTCATCGTCGAAGCCCCGCAGGACGCGATCAATGACATCCTCGCGCGGCACGACGGCGTGAGGGCGCTGTTCGACAACCGCTGGCTGCATCTGTTCACACTTGATGACGCCGGGCAGATGCAGGGGCGCTATGTCGGTGGGTTGAATTGGACGCAGGGCGATTGTGTTCCGACAACTCAGGCAAATTGATCGGCACAGGGCATTTACTTCTGCCGGATTGGTGCCTTTGACCGCGCCGGAAAGTTATGGTCGTCGGTACAAACACGGGATCCAAATCACGCGATTGTCGGGGCTAGGCATACAGTCCCGGCTTTTGATGGATCGGGTTTACGGTGAACCTTTCGGGTTCGATTGTCCATTGTTTGCAGATGACCTCATAGGGGGTAAGGCCTTTGAGGGTCATCAACCTTCGCCCGAAATTGTAGGCGCTGATGAAGTTGGCAAGGTGATTTCGCAGCTGGTCGTGGTCGTCGTAGTGGAAGCGTCTGACCGTCGCTTCTTTGATCGTGCAGTTCATCCGTTCGACCTGGCCATTCGTTCAAGGATGAACCGCCCCGGGTTTGCCGTAGACCCAATAGTCCGTATCACGCGACCCTATCGAGTGTGTTCAGGTTTGCATGGAATGCCTCCTCTGCCTCTGCTGGCGGGATATTCCCGATGGGTTCAAGCAGGCGGCGGTGGTTGAACCAGTTGACCCATTTTAGGGTTTCCGTCTCCACCTTTTCGATGGTGCGCCATGATTTACGCAAGCGGGTGGCTTCCGTTTTGTAAAGGCCGTTGATGGTTTCGGCCAAGGCATAGTCGGAGGCGTCACCAACGCTGCCGACCGAGGGCTCGATGCCTGCTTTTGCCAAACGCTCGGTGTATCGGATCGAGACGTATTGGGCGGATTCAACCGGGCCCCGCAGGCCTTCATCGGCCTTTTGCGCGGCGAAAACTTTGGCAAACGCGTGATCC
>JACMNW010000224.1 GCA_014378345.1 Pseudorhodobacter sp.
GTATCGGGTGGGCAGTTGCAGCGGGTGATGACGGCAATGGCTTTGTGTTCAAAACCCGATCTGGTGGTGTTTGACGAGCCGACAACGGCGCTGGATGTGACGACGCAGATTGAGGTTTTGGCCGCGATTAAGGAAGCGATAGCCGAGACTGGCGTGGCCGCGCTGTACATTACGCACGATCTGGCTGTTGTGGCACAGGTGGCAGATAACATCATGGTGCTGCGGCACGGGAAAATGGTGGAATATGGCACAACCAGGCAGATCATTGAGGCGCCGGTGCAAGAGTATACGCGCGCCTTGGTATCAGTGCGGTCGATTGAGCATGTCGAAAAACCCGAAGGTGCGGCGGCGATACTGTCTGTGGCAGGGATAACAGCGCGGTATCGCGGCACCAAGTTTGATGTGCTGACGAACGTAACGGTAGATTTGCCAGCCGGGCAGACGCTGGCGGTGGTGGGGGAATCCGGGTCTGGCAAATCAACGCTTGCGCGGGTGATTACCGGGCTGTTGCCACCATCGGCGGGGCGGATAACCTTTGCTGGGCGGGTGCTGCCTGCGGCATTGGCCAACCGCACGAAAGATGATCTGCGCGAAGTGCAGATGATTTACCAGATGGCCGATGTGGCAATGAACCCGCGCCAAACGGTGGGCACCATTATTGGGCGGCCGCTCGAATTTTACTTTGGGCTGACGGGGGACGCCAAGCGCAAGCGCGTGCAGGACTTGCTGGACCAGATTGAGATGGGCAAGGGATATATCGACAGGTATCCGGCGGAGCTTTCTGGCGGGCAAAAGCAGCGCGTTTGCATTGCGCGGGCCCTTGCGGCAAAGCCAAAGCTGATCATCTGCGATGAGGTCACGTCGGCGTTAGACCCGCTGGTGGCGGATGGGATTTTGAAGTTGCTCCTGGATTTGCAGGCGCAAGAAGGCGTGGCCTATTTGTTCATCACGCATGATCTGGCCACTGTGCGCGCGATTGCCGACCGGATTGCCGTTATGTTCAAAGGTAAGGTTGTGCGGTACGGCACCAAGACCGATGTTCTTACCCCGCCATTTGATGATTATACCGATTTGCTGTTGTCATCGGTGCCTGAGATGAAGCTGGGGTGGTTGGAGAATGTCATATCCACCCGGAAGATGGAAAGTGCGGGCAATTAGGTTTGTAGGCAAGCGGAGCCGCTGGTCGCGGCAAGGCTTTTGTCTTTCAGTTCCGGCTTTGCCTTCACTGAAAGGCTGAGGGGGCCTTCAGCCCCCATACCAGTTTGGCGACGCCAAACTGGCCCCCCTGAGGATATTTCTACCAAAGTGAAATCAGCTGGCGTAATTTGAGCCTTCATCATCGAGTATGGCTTTGAGTTCGGACAGGTGAGCGTCTGCGCCAGTGGGGTAATCTTCCCATTCACGGGCGGTTTTTTCGGCAATTGCTTCGGGCAAAATGCGCAGGGGCTGCCCGGTTTGCAAAGCACGGATGTAGGTTTCGGCACTGCGTTCAAAGTAATAGAGGCGGTTGAAGGTGTCGGCAACAGTTTCACCGATGATCAGCACGCCGTGGTTGCCCATGATCATGACCTTGATCTTTGGATCATTCAGCAAGGCGGCACAACGCGCGCCTTCATCGCCAAACGCCATGCCGCCGTAGTGATCATCAACGACGTGGCGGTTATGGAACATGGCGGTGTTCTGGTCGATTGCGGGAAGGCGGCTGTCGGCCAAGCTTGCAAGCACTGTGGCGTGAATGGAATGCACATGCATCACGCAGCGCGCATGCGGGCAGGCGCGGTGGATGGAGCCGTGCAGACCCCAGGCGGTCGGGTCGGGCGCGTCGGGGCGCGACAGGGTGGTGGGGTCGTTGGCGTCGATTTCCACCAGCGAGGACGCCGTGATGCGGGCGAAATGGCGGCCGTTGGGGTTGATCAGGAACCGCGTCCCCTCGGGGTTGACGGCGAGGGAGAAGTGGTTCGCCACAGCCTCGTGCAGGTTCAGTTTGACGGTCCAGCGGAAGGCGGCGGCGAGGTCGATACGCTCGGCCCAGTGGGTCATGTTGGCGTGCTGGTTCATTGGATGCTCCTTGGAGGCCAGATGCCCTGAGCCAGATCGGTCAGGACGTCGCAGATGCGGGTGAACGAGGCGGCGGCGCGGGGCACGGAATGGCGGGCGCGCAGGTAGCCGTGGACGAGGCCGGGTTCGGTCATTGCAAGCGCCCGGCCCCCGGCGGCGGTGATGGCGGCGGCATAGGCGGCTGAGTCGTCCGCAATAGGGTCGCATTCGGCGGCGATGCAGACGGTCGGCGGCAGACCGGTGAAGTCGGTATCGCGCAGGGGTACGGCGGTGGGATCGACGGCGGCGTTCTGGCGGATGCCGGCGGCCATCACCACATCGGCGCGGGTCAGCATGGGCGCATGGGCGTGGGTCAGATAGCTGCCCTTGTCCATATCCCCGCCAAGGCCGGGATAGATCAGCACCTGGCCCAGCGGCATGA
>JACMNW010000225.1 GCA_014378345.1 Pseudorhodobacter sp.
ACATCGGCGGCACCCCGTACGCGATGGCAATTTCCCGCGCCGCAGGCTCATTGGTTTTCTGAAATTCCATGTCAGACGGCGAAAATCCCATCGGCTTCCAATCGAGGCCCCCTTCCAGCAGCATCGGCCGTCCGGCATTTCGCGCGCCCTGATGATGCGCCTCCATTTCCGATATCAAGCGGTCATATTGATCCGCTGACAGCTGCGATTGCCCGTCCGCGCCCTTGTAAACTATCGCCCCCGATGGCCGCGCGGCGTTGTCCAGCAGCGCCTTGGACCACCGCGCCGCCGCCACATGCACATCCACCGCCACCGCCGCCGCCTGCATGGGCGAAAATCCATAATGGTCGTCCTGCGGGTGGAAGGTCCTGATATGGCAGATCGGCGTGATGCCGGTGGTCATGTCAAAACGGTGCGCCCGCGCCCCCACCGTATAATCATAGGCCACAGGCCAGCCATCCGGCCCCGGCACCAAGGCCATCCGGTCAGATCGCAGCACATGCAACTCCCCCGGCAGCGCCGATATCCCAGGCACCGCCTCCAGATACGCATTGCCAGAAAGCAGCAGCTGGCCGTAAGCCGCCTCAAAAAACTCGGCCCTACCTTGGGCCAGATTGGGCCGCGCAATCAGGTCCAAAAGCGGATGCAGATCATAGCGCCGCTCGCGGTCCTGCAATATCAACGGCAAGGCCGCCGCCGCTTCCGCAATCAGTTTCACCGCCCGAAACCCGATCGGGTTGCCAAGGAAACCGGTCTTGGTCAGGCTCACCACATCGCGCGCAGACCAGGCCACACGCCCCGATCCCTGATACGCAATCACTGGCCCCGTGGCCGAAGCCTTCACTTCCGGTGCTGCCCGCTCGGATCGCCGCAAGAAATCAAACACCATGCCACCTCATTTCCATCAGGCAAAAGCCCACCCAGCCGGGAACCACCCAAGGTCCCCGACGCTTCATCCATCGCCTGAACTCAGGCACTCATCTTGTTGAAATCACTCTAGCAAACAGGTGGTAAACAACCGTTACCCCACCGCGCGCTGCTCATCTTCATGTCGCAACCGGCGCGAAAATACCGCATCCCACTGTTCCCTGAACTGCCGACCACACACCACAAAGCCCAGCTTTCATTTTGGTAAAAATATCCTTGCCGAAGGCTAGAATATTATTCCCCCAACGTCCGCATCCGTGGCCGCCGCCATGTCTGCGCAGGCTCGATCATCAAATCCGTCAACGCCCAGACCAGCGCATCCACCCGGTCCGGGCTGCCCTTGCCCATGAACCCCTGCGCCGTCATCCGGCACATCTGATCCTCCAATCCGCCGAGCCCCCGCACATGGCTAACCCGCCCCTGCTCATAAAGCGCCGCCACCGGCTCCGCCCGCGCCACCTTGCCGCGCGATGCCCGAACGGCGCGGTACGCCACCAGCGGGTCAATCTGGCGAATAACGCTCTCCACCATATCCCCCCCCTGATTGACCTCCGCCACCAGCCGGTCCGCCCCATGCCTGCGCAATGCCTCCAACGCCGCCCGCGCCCAGCCATCCGGGCTCGCCCCCTGCACGCTTGCATCCTCCAGCACCACCGCGCGCCAATCCTGCGGCGGGCCGTTCGTGCACGCCCCCACCACCACAATCCCGCATTCGTCCGATCCGCCATGCCCGGTCACCGGCGGGTCAATCCCCACCACAATCCGGTCCAGCGCCGGGGCCACCTCCACCCGCAACGCCTCCAGCCTTGCAGATGTCCAAAGCGCCCCCTCGGCATCCTCCAGCATCAACCCTTCCAACTCTTGCCGCCCCGTCCGCGTGCCCGCATAGCGCGCCTGCACCTCTGCCAGGAACGATGCCGCCAGATAGGCCCGGTTGGCTTCCGTCGGCGCATGGGTCAGCACCGTCGACGGGTTCTTCAAGATCGCCTTCAGCGTGGCAACACTGCGCGGCGTCGTCGTCACCACCTGCTGCGGGTTTTTCCCCAACCGCAAAGCAAACTGCAGCATATCCCAAGTCTCCTCGGCCCGCTTCCACTTGGCCAACTCGTCCACCCACGCGCCATCAAACTGCGGCCCGCGCAACGCCTCCGGCTCATGGGCAGAAAACACCTGCGCCTCGGCCCCGTTTGGCCAGACCAGCCTTTTCCTCGTCGCCTGCCATTCGGGGCGGCGGTCGGGGGGCGAGCACGCGAGTATCCCGCTTTCCCCAAACACCATCACATCGCGCGCCTGATCAATGGTTTCGGCCACCAGCGCCAACCGCCTTGCGCGGCCCGCATCCAAAGGCCCCGCCCCATCAACCTGGGCCCGCACCCATTCCGCCCCGGCCCGCGTTTTACCCGCCCCGCGCCCGCCCATGATGACCCAGGTTTTCCATGCCCCCTCAGGCGGCAACTGATGGTTCAGCGCCCAAAACTCGAGCACCCGCGGCAGCGCCAACAGCGCGTGCTCGCTCAACCCGCTGAAAAACTCATCCACCACCTCCGGCGTCGCGGAGGCAAGCCAGGCGGCGCCCGATTTCATCCCGCGCCGCGTCGAAATCGAGCGTCCCGGTACCATGTCTGGTTGTTTGTTCGCGAACACAGTCAATTCTTTTCCTTTCGTCCATTACGTGTTTGAACGCTTCCTTCAACTCCTTGACCAAATGCGTCGCGGGTTTCAGGTTGACCAACTCACCCGCCTGCACTGCTTGCAGCGTGCGGGCCAGTTCGTCTGCCACGTCCTTGTAAAGTCCCTCACTGAACGCCAGCAAATCGACTGGCGGCTTGTTCCCTGCACCAAATTGTATTGTCATCAGCCCAAACACCGCCTCTCATGCCACTCCCGCACGAGCGAAATGAAAAAACGGCCCCGGGTTTCCCCGTGCCGTTGATTCACTTCTTCTAGCCTGAAAAATATCTACCCTACAGCGTTCGCAATGTCAAGTTTACCCCCTCGGGTTGCGCGCCCTCTGCCACAACCAAATCTTAACATCTGCTGTCACCTGAAAATTTTTCGCACGAAAAATTTTCGCCGTGCCGTCCCCCGAAGCTCAATCCCCCTGAACCCCGGTCGCCCCTTCAGCACCCTGCGCTGCCTCCAGCTTCCGCCACGCTGCCACGTTCACATTATGCTCCTCCAGCGTCGTGGCAAAAGCGTGCCCGCCCGACCCATCCGCCACAAAGAAAATGAACGGCGTCGTGTCCGGGTTCAGCGCCGCCTCAATCGACAGCTTGCCGGGATTTGCAATCGGCGTCGGTGGCAGCCCGTCAATGACATAAGTGTTATACGGCGTCTCGCGGCGCAATTCACTTTGCCGCAACCCCCGGCCAAGCGCGCCTTCACCCTTGGTCAGCCCGTAAATCACCGTGGGGTCGGTCTGCAATTTCATGCCCTGCGCGATGCGGTTCAAAAACACAGATGCCACCTGCTTGCGCTCCTCCGCCACCCCGGTTTCTTTCTCCACGATAGATGCCATGATCAGCGCCTCCTCCGGCGTCTTGTAGGGCAGGCCTTCGGCGCGGTCATCCCACAATTCGGCCAGTATCACCTTCTGGCTATCCTGCATCGCCGTCAGCAATGCCGCCCGGTCGCCGCCCTTGTCCACCTCATAGCTGTCCGGTGCCAAAGCCCCTTCCGGCGGCACAACTGCAACCGTGCCCTCCAAGAAATCCGCCCGCTTCAGGCTTTCCACCACCTGCCAACTGGTCACACCTTCGGCCAGCGTGATCCGCCACCGCAGATCATCTCCCGCCGCCGCGTCAATATATTCCGCAGGCACCGCGTCCGCCACTGGATCAAACGACACCACATCCACATACCGGTTGTCGGCGGGATCCAATTCGCGCAGCACAATCTGCGCACTGGTAATACCGATCCTGAAATTAACCTCTCGCCCACAGGTCGATTGGCCACCAGCGGTCAAAATATCCAGCACTGACCGCATAGATGATCCCGGTGGCACAAGGTAGCTGCCAAACTTCAACCCCTTCGCCTTGTCCGAATAATCCGCCCCGATCCGAAAAATCCGCGCGTCGCTCACAGCGCCTTGATCTTCCAAAGACCGGCTCACCGCGCTTAAAGAAGCCCCCTTTTCCACCTTCACGCAAACCGACTGCGCCAGCGGCCCCGGTCCAGTAAATTGCTTGCGCCCCCACGCAAGTGTCCCCGCTAAAGCAATCAGCCCCACAATAAACAGCGTCAGCGCGTTAGAGGCGACAGACCGCCACATCAGACCGTCCCCCTGCCAAACACAAGACTTGCGTTGGTGCCTCCAAATCCGAATGAGTTTGACAGCACATACTCAATCTTCCGCGCCCTAGCCACATTCGGCACCAGATCAATTACCGGCACCACCGCCGGATTGTCCAGATTGATGGTCGGCGGTGCCACCTGATCGCGCAGTGCCAAGATCCCGAATATCGCCTCAATCGCTCCCGCCGCCCCCAGCAGATGCCCGGTCGCCGATTTGGTCGATGACATCGAAGCACCCATTGCCGCATCCCCCAACAACCGCTCCACCGCCGCGAGTTCAATCACATCCGCCATCGTCGAAGTGCCATGCGCGTTGATGTAATCAATCTGTGCAGGAAGAATTCCCGCCCGCTTCAGCGCCGCCGACATGCTACGAAACGCCCCGTCACCATCCTCGGCAGGGGCCGTGATATGATACGCATCGCCCGACATGCCGTAACCCAGCACCTCGGCATAAATCCTGGCCCCCCGCGCCACCGCGTGCTCATATTCCTCCAGCACCACAGCCCCCGCGCCCTCGCCCATCACAAACCCATCGCGGTCTGCATCATAGGGGCGGCTGGCCTTGGTCGGATCATCCGCCCGCTTGGTGGACAGCGCCTTGCAGGCATTAAACCCGGCAATGCCAATCTCAGAAATTGGCGACTCCGCCCCGCCTGCTACCATCACATCAGCGTCGCCCCACTGGATCAACCGCGCCGCATCCCCAATCGCATGTGCCCCGGTGGAGCACGCCGTCACCACCGCATGGTTCGGCCCCTTGAATCCAAACCGAATAGACACCTGACCCGATATCAGATTGATCAACGCCGACGGGATGAAAAACGGCGACACCCGCTTTGGCCCGCGTTCCTTGATCAGCACCGCAGTATCGGCAATCGCACTTAAGCCGCCAATCCCCGACCCCATCATCACGCCCGTCCGGCAGCGCGCCTCCT
>JACMNW010000226.1 GCA_014378345.1 Pseudorhodobacter sp.
AATCGGCCCGCCACTACACCCTTGGCCGCCTGATTGCCCAATTTCATGTGGCCACAGACGCGCTTTCGCTACCGTCAGATTTTACCCGGCCCCGCTGGGATATTCCCGGCCTTGTGGGCGATGCCCCGTTTTGGGGCCGCTTCTGGGACCACCCATCCCTGACCCGTGCCGAGGCAGATCATCTGCAAAAAGCGCGGGCCTATCTACACGACCGTCTGGATGCCTATCAGACCGATGGTGGCGATTTCGGCCCCATCCACGCCGATGTGCTGCGTGAAAACGTGCTGGTCGATGGCGACGCCATGTCCCTGATAGATTTCGACGATTCCGGCCATGGCTTCCGGCTGCACGATCTGGGCACGGTCCTTTCGCAGAACCTTTATGAACCCGCCCTGCCGCAAATCGCCCGCGCGTTGATCGCAGGCTACGCCACACTGCGACCAGCCGATCCTGAACTGGTCGCCGTTTTCACCATGGCGCGCACACTGGCATCAGTTGGGTGGACCATGCCGCGGCTGGCGCCCGATGATCCGATTCACCGGCGCCACATCAACCGTGCGGTGATGTGGTCTGCGCAGGTGATGGTGGGCGATATCCCGTGGTAATGGCCTAAACCACCACTTCCATCGCCTTCTGTGCCCCCACCCCAAACACCCGTTTATACCGGGCAATTTCATCGGCCGGACCCATCGCCTTATTCGGGTTATCTGACAATTTCACCGTTGGATGCCCATTGGCCGAAACGGCCTTACACACCAAACTAAACGGTGCCAGCGCATCACCCGCAACCAGGCCACGGAAATCATTGGTCAACATGGTGCCCCAACCAAATGACACTTTCACCCGCCCGGTAAACTGCCGGTGCAGCGCCGCAATCTGCGCAACATCCAACCCGTCCGAGAAAATAACCAGCTTTTCGCGTGGGTCTTCACCGCAAGATTTCCACCACTTGATGGCAATTTCGGCCCCAACCGCCGGATCACCACTATCAATGCGAATACCTGTCCATTTGCTAAGCCAATCGGGTGCGCGGGCGAGGAACCCCTCGGTGCCAAAGGTATCGGGCAAAATAATCCGTAGATTGCCGTCATGTTCTTCATGCCAATCAGCCAGCACCTGATAGGGCGCCTGCGCCAATTCGACATCGTTTTTCGCCAGCGCCGCGTAAACCATTGGCAATTCATGCGCATTGGTGCCAATCGCCTCGACCTCGCGTCGCATCGCGATCAGGCAGTTTGACGTGCCTGCAAACTTGCCCGGCAACCCTTCATGCATGGCCTGCACGCACCAATCCTGCCACAGAAAACTATGCCTGCGCCGCGTGCCAAAATCGGCAATCCGCAGGCCATCTATGCCGCGCAGCACCTCTATTTTTTCCCACAGCTTGGTCATGCCGCGGGCATATAGAACCTCCAGCTCAAAATGCCCCATCCGCGCCAAAACTGCCCGACTGCGCAGTTCCATCAACACCGCAAGTGCCGGAATTTCCCACAGCATAACTTCGGGCCAGCGCCCTTCAAACGTCAGCTCATATTGCCCATCACGTTTTTCCAAATGGTAGGGCGGCAGCCGCAAGCCTTCAAACCACCCCATGAAATCGGGGCGGAACATCTGGCGTTTGCCGTAAAACGTGTTGCCGCGCAAAAAGGTAGACTCGCCCCGTGAAAGCCGCAACGTGCGAACGTGATCCAGCTGTTCTCGCAGTTCGCCTTCGTCCACGATATCCGCCAACCGAATGCTATGGCTGCGGTTGATCAGCGAGAATTCAACGGATGTATCTGGTTTATTGCGGAAAATAGATTGGCACATCAGCAGCTTGTAGAAATCTGTATCGATCAAAGACCGCACAATCGGGTCAATCTTCCATTTATGGTTATGCACCCGTGTCGCAATATCAACCATGGTGGTTCCCCCTAAGCTACTATTGCCGCAAAAGGCCATGCAAAGGCGCAGACATCAAGCGGTAAGATGCGCGCCAATACGGGCGGTTAGCGCGGCGCGGGTTACCGGTTTGCTTAGAAAATCATCCAGCCCTGCAGCAAGGCAAGCATCGCGGTCTTCACTAAAAGCGTTGGCAGTCAGCGCAATCATCGGGCAACGCGGCAAGCCACGGGCTTCCTCTATCCTCCGTATTTCGCGGGTCGCTTCCAGCCCGTCCATTACCGGCATCGACATATCCATTAACACCAGATCAGGGATATTTTGCAGGTACAGCTCCACCGCGCGGGCGCCATTTTCCGCAAAATCGAGGGTAAGAAATTCACTCTCCAGCATACGCCGGACGATCAGGCTGTTGGTTTTGTTGTCTTCGGCCACCAAGATACGCTGGCCCGCGTAACCGGTGCTTATCGTCGGTAGGGTTGCTGGCTTGGCCGCAGTCACCTTATCGGCGCGGAGCAATCGCAGCGAAAATGTAAAACAGGAGCCATCCCCAAAGGCTGAGCTGGCAGCAATTTCGCCGCCCATTTCCCGTGCAAGCAATCGGGATATGGCAAGCCCCAACCCGGTACCACCAAACCGCCGGGTGATTTGATCATCGGCTTGGGTGAAGCTATCAAAAATTCGATCAATCTGATCTTTAGGTATGCCTATCCCGGTGTCTTTCACCGAAATAACAATGGCAAAGTCTTCATCCGCCGGTGCTGCAGTCACGCGAATTATTACGTCGCCCACGGCAGTAAACTTCACCGCATTGCCAATCAGGTTCAGCAACACCTGCCGAATGCGCCCTTCGTCACCCAGCAGCGGCGGCAAGTCGCCACTCATCGGGGCAAGCAACAAGCCAATGTTTTTCGCAGATGCCGTTGGTTGCAACAATGCTACCGCGCCCTGAATACAAGACACCATATCAAAGGGTTCCGCCAGAATCACCGGCCCGCCCGCCTGCAGTTTTGAGATATCGAGGATATCATTGATTATCGTCAACAAAGCCTGACCAGACTCCACAATCCAGCGCACATAGTCGGCCTGAACCGGGGTCAACGGGGTGGCCGATAATAGATCTGCCATCCCGATCACGCCGTTCATCGGGGTTCTGATCTCATGGCTCATCGTTGCCAAGAACCGCGATTTTGCTTGGGCCGCTGCTTCGGCGGCCTGCCGCGCGCGGCTAAGTTCGGCCTCACGCGCCCGGGCGTCAGTGATGTCACGCTCCACTGCAATTGTCATGGCATGGCTGCCATCCACATTGAAAATCGGCGATAAGATAACATCCATCCACACCCGACCGTTGCCTTTGGTACGGTTAAGCACCTCAACCCGGCGATTTTTCTGCCGGTTCTCGGGGCCGTCCAAAGTAGAAATCGCTGCCAAATCTGTTTCCGGCACGTTTAGAATATCACCCGGGTTCAAACCTAACGCCTCATAAAACCCATAACCAGTAATCCGGGTAAACGCGTCATTCACCCATTCAATACGGCCATCCGCGTCTGTGATAATCACGGAATCGGTTGTATGTTCAGCCACCAATGCCAGCCTGCGCGCCTCTCGTTCGCGCTTGACCAGCGTTTTGCGCGAAAGTTCCAGCTGATGTTTTTCCATCAACAGCGCGTGTTCGATCTGCATGCGCTGGGCATGGGTACGGCTGACAAACCGGATGAACGCAAAGCAAAGATAGGCCAAAAGGCCCATGGTGGCGAAGAAAAATAGCGGCCCTCGGTAATCTGCATCGCCGTGATAGACGTCAAGATGCACTAAAAAGAATGATGAAACCGCCGTAAGGGCAAACACCCCAATGCGCAGGTTTGCCATTGCCGGATCGTGAATGCGCGCCAAGCCTGCGTTAATCACCGCCCCTGTCAAATACGCGGCCGCAAAAAACCTGGCTTCCATATAGGGCACCAAGGCCCATGTCAGAACCACACAGGCCGATATAGTTAATGACTGCCCGACGGCAGCAAATTTGGCAAATAGTCGGTCTGTATTCTTGAAAATCCCTGTTTGTCGCCGTCGCAAAATGTTCCGCAGGGTCAGGCAATCAACCGCTTCGCCCACCAGCAAAAGCGCCATCACTTTCAATCCGAATTGAGCATCATACAGCAGGCCCAGAAACAAAGACCCCGTCAACGTCAGCACAAGCCTGCTGCCAAAGGACCGAAGCCGCGTTTTGCAATAGCGCAAGAAAAGCCCGTCCGGGCTTATGCGCGCTTGAAACCTGCGTAGGTCTTCAAGCGCATCATTTACATCTTCGGGGTGGTGCCAGGTGCTCAATGATGGTCCTGCAATTCGTGTTCAATATTGCAGCTATCATCCAATAGTTAATCGTTTGGTTACTTGAATTACACTGACAGCACGACCCCAGCCATTTGCATCAATTCCCGTGCATTGGCCAAAGATCCGTTCAGATCAATCGCACGACATGCGCCTTCCAGAACGGTCACGCTGTAGCCCAGCCGTGCTGCATCCAGCGCGGAATAAGCCACACAAAAATCTGTCGCCAGCCCCACAAGCGTTACTGCTGTCACGCCGCGCGCGCGCAAATAGCCATCCAGCCCGGTTGGGGTCGTGTGATCGTTTTCAAAAAACGCGGAATAGCTGTCTATTGCAGAACGAAAACCTTTGCGGATAACCAGATCGGCGGGGTCGGTCTGCAAGCCCGGATGAAACTGCGCACCGACACTGCCCTGCACGCAGTGCACCGGCCATAAAACCTGGGGGCCGTAGGGCATATTCAGCATGCTATACACCGCCGCCCCAGGATGATTTGCCGCAAAGGACGTGTGATCCGCCGGGTGCCAGTCTTGCGTTAGCACCCGCACCCCGAAACCGCGCATAGCTGCGTTGATCCGTGCAATGATCGCGTCGCCATCCGGCACCGCTAGCAAACCGCCGGGGCAGAAATCATTTTGCACATCAATCACAATCAACGCTTCGGTTGGTTTGGCCATCATACCCTCCAGTTTTTTGCAGACTTGCCGATGTGTTGCATCCGCGCAACCTGAAGCACTTGCAAAGCCCATTGATCCGGCATTCAAGCTGCGGCAATACAGCGCAATGTTCACCATCGCCGCCCTTTATCATTTCACCAAATTCCCGGATCCTGCCAGCTTGCAGGCACCGCTGTTGGCGCTGTGCCGTGCACACGGCATCAAGGGGTCAATTCTATTGGCCACCGAAGGCATCAACAGCACTGTGGCAGGCAGTGCAGATGCAATCAACTCGTTAATTGCGCATCTAAAAGGCCTGCCCGGTTGCGCAACCCTTGAATGGAAAGAAAGCTGGTCAGATACGCCCCCCTTTGGCCGTATGAAAGTGCGCCTGAAGCGCGAAATCGTTACCATGGGCGAGCCCGACATCAACCCAATCGCCCGCGTAGGCCATTATGTGAATGCCGCCGACTGGAACGCGCTGATCGCAGCCCCGGATGTGGCCGTGATAGATACGCGGAATGATTACGAGGTTGCTATCGGCACTTTCCAAGGTGCTGTGGACCCCGCCACCCATGCATTTCGCGAATTTCCCGCGTGGTGGCAGGCCAACAAAGCGCGGTTTGCGGGCAAGCGGATTGCAATGTTTTGCACAGGTGGCATCCGCTGCGAAAAATCAACCAATTACCTGCTGGGGCAGGGGGTCGAGGATGTCTTTCACCTGAAAGGCGGTATCCTGAAATACCTTGAAGACGTGCCGCAAGATCAAAGCATGTGGCAGGGCCAATGCTTTGTATTTGATCAGCGGGTATCTGTCGGCCACGGCCTTGCGCAGGGCGACTATGACATGTGCCATGCCTGCCGCAGGCCACTATCCACGCAGGATAAAACGGACGCTGATTACGAACAGGGTGTCTCCTGTCAGCGCTGTGTGAATGAACACACCGATGAAGATCGCGCCCGGTTTCGCGAACGCCAGCACCAGTTGGCGTTGGCCAAATCACGCGGCCAACGCCATTTTTCCGATTAGCGCATTCCGAAAAGTGCGAAGCGGTTTTCGGATAAAATGCGCGCAAAAGAAGTTATCGCAACCGCAACCCGGCAGTATCCGCTGCAAAGAACATCGCATCGGCACTATCATATGCCACGCCCACCATCGTGCCGGATTTGATCGTCAGATCATCATGCGCTTCGATCACCAGTTTTTCGCCGGTTGAGGCCGACAAATGCACGAATGATACGCCGCCCAAAGCCTCTGTCAGTTCTACTTTGTGGCTGGTGCCCGCCATATCCAGCCGCAACTGCTGTGGGCGCAGGCCGACAATCACATTGGCCCCGGCACCCGGCAACGCGACTGACGTGCTAACAGATCCGGACAGGCCCTTTGCCGCAACAGCACCCGCCTTTTCAACCTTGCCCGCCACGAAATTCATCGCCGGGCTGCCGATAAAGCCCGCCACAAATCGGTTATCGGGGTTCTGGTACAATTCCAGCGGCGCGCCGACCTGTTCGATCCGGCCCTTGCGCAGCACGACGATCTTATCGGCCAGGGTCATCGCTTCAACCTGATCATGCGTCACGTAGATCATGGTGGCACCCAGTTCGCGGTGCAGGCGGGCAATTTCCACCCGCATTTCCACCCGCAACTCGGCATCAAGGTTTGATAGCGGCTCGTCAAACAAGAACACCTGCGGCCCGCGCACAATCGCCCGGCCAATCGCCACCCGCTGCCGCTGCCCGCCGGACAACGCCTTTGGTTTGCGGGAAAGATACTCGTCCAGCTTCAAAATACGGCTGGCCTCTTTGACCTTGCTGGCCACTTCTTCCTTTGGATGCCCGGTCATTTTCAGACCAAACCCCATATTTTCTGCAACTGTCATATGCGGATAAAGCGCGTAGGTCTGAAACACCATCGCCACGCCTCGTTCGGCCGGGTCGGCCTTCGTCACATCGCGTGCGCCGATATGAATGGCCCCGCCGGATGTTTCCTCCAGCCCGGCCACCATGCGCAGCAAAGTAGATTTGCCACACCCCGACGGGCCAACAAAGACGCAGAACTCGCCATCCTCGATTTTCAGGTCAATTCCGTGAATAACCTTCACGTCGCCAAACTGCTTCATCACATTCTGTAATGCGACACCCGCCATGATTTTCCCTCCCGTTAATGTCTTTAGTGATCTTCTGGAAAGCGCCAGCTTTCCGCTTCCCCAGCAATAGCGTTCGCCGTTTCCTGAATGCGCGGCGCAAGTTGCGCCAGCGCGTCCAAACTTGACCGCGATGTTGTTGAAGTAACCGACAAGGCCCCCATGACCCGGCCCGACTGCGTTAGAATCGGCAGGGCAATGCAGATGATCCCCGGCTCATGTTCTTCATTGTCAAAAGCGTAGCCGCGTTTCCGAATCACTTGCAACTCTGCCAGCAGAGCAATGGGAGTGCATAACGTGTTGGGCGTGAAGCGGTGAAAGGACTGCCGTTCAATGGCGCGATCTTGCATATCGGGGGGCAGAAAAGCCAACATCGCCTTGCCAACACCGGTGCAATAGGCGGGGCCAACCTTGCCCGCCTGACTGAACATTTCTACCGCGCGGGTGGCATTGCGCTTGTCGACATACAGTACCTGCGCCTGATCCATTTGCGCCAGATGGATGGTTTCACCCACGTCAGCTGAAAGTGTATCAATCCAGGGCCTTGCCACAGGTGCAAGCGAGCTTTGCGACCACGCGGCATGGGCCAGTCGCACCAATCGCACGCCTAGTGAGTAAGACTGCCGCTCTGGGTCATAGGCTAGCATTCCCTGGTTTGTCAGGGTCTGCAAAAATCGGTACATTGTTGCTTTGGGGTAGGTTCCGGCGCCCAGCAATTCAGTAAACCGCAC
>JACMNW010000227.1 GCA_014378345.1 Pseudorhodobacter sp.
GCACCGTGGCTTCGCGTGCGGGATCGGCCAACCAACCACGCGCGGCGCCCGCGGCGGTAACGATGCCGCCATGCACGGCCGTCGCTACACCGACATAAATTGCCGTCAAAGTTGCAATTTCTGCCATATTCGCGCCCGGCGACAAAAATCCGGGTAAAACTGCCACATAAAAAACTGCGGCCTTGGGGTTCAATAAATTGGTGATCAAACCACGCCGGAAAAACCGCCCCAGTGACGACCCTGCCTTAGCGTGCTCCGATGCCTGCGCGCCACCTTTCCAGCCGTCCCATGCCAGCCAAAGCAGATAGGCCACGCCACCCCAACGCAAAGCCTGATACGCAAAAGGCGATGCCGCGATGATCGCCGTCAGCCCAAGTGCCGCCGCAACCCCCATCAGCGCCAAACCCAGCGCCACGCCCGCCACCGCCGCATAACCGGGCCTCCACCCTTCGGGCGCGGCTATCAGCGCGAGGTAGGCCATATTCGGCCCCGGCGTCAGTTCAATCACCAGCGAGGTCAGGGCAAAAGCAGCCAAAGAGGTCGAATCTGCCATCGATTTTTCCCCAGCACAGCGTAAGCACGGATAAAGCACGCGAAAAGCACGCAGCGCATACGGCGGTTAATACCATTTCGCCAACGGCGGCAGGCTCATCAATACCGCGTTTGCATCATGCCCGGTTTCCAGGCCAAACTTGGTGCCACGGTCATAGACAAGGTTATATTCGGCATAAAGCCCGCGATGGTATAGCTGCGTGTCGCGGTCTGCTTCATTCCACGGCATCCCGATACGGCGTTCGATCAAAGGCTGAAACGCGGGCAAAAACGCGGCCCCCACCGCTTGGGTAAAAGCAAAATCCGCCTCCCAATCGCCGGTGTCCAGATCATCATAAAATATGCCCCCGACCCCCCGCGCCCGACCCCTGTGCGGCACATAAAAATACTCATCCGCCCAGGCCTTGAACTTCGGAAAATACTCCGGCGAATGGGCATCACAAGCAGCCTGCATTTGCCCATGAAAATGCGCGGTATCTTCCGCATATTCGATGCAGGGGTTCAGGTCTGACCCGCCACCAAACCACGCGGCGTGCGGCGTCCAGAACATGCGCGTGTTCATGTGCACAGCCGGGGCATGGGGGTTAACCATATGGGCCACAAGGGAAATTCCCGATGCCCAAAATCGTGGGTCACTGTCCATGCCCGGCACGCCGCGCGCCGCCATCGCCTTTTGCGCGCGGTCGCCAAGTTGGCCGTGCACCTCGGATATATTCACGCCGACCTTCTCAAAAACCCGGCCCCCGCGCATCACGCTCATCAAGCCGCCACCGCCATCGGCGCGGGTTGTTGGGGTCACTTCAAACCGCCCCGGCGTGGCCGTACCAAAGGCATTTTCCACCCCTTCAAACGCCGTCACAATTCGGTCGCGCAAGCTGCGAAACCAAGCTGAGGCGCGTGGTTTGCGGGTCTCAAACACATCAGTCATTTCAAGGCAACTCCCTGCCGTTTCGCCCGTCTTATCAGACGCGTGCAACCGCCAACAAGGCATTTGGCAAGCGCATCATAAACGCGCTAAAGCAGAAGGAAACCTGAAACGCGGCTATGCCTCTGAAGATGTTGTTATTTCCAACACTGTTGGGTCACATGCGCGCCGTTGCCCGTGCCACCGCCACCTGATGTCACGCCGCCACCGGAACCGCCACAACTCCGGCTTTGCCTTGAGGATCGGGACCAAACCGTGACCCGCCCCGCAGCCATTGATCTGGCCACTGAGCAATCCAAACTTTCAGGCCTGAAAATCAAACGCACCCAGCTGGCCCTTGCAGGTAATCGTTCCATCGCTGCCTGCCGCAAAGCCTATCCCGAATGATCAGTGCGCCGGGGCTTGCACCACATCCAGCAAACTGCGGCCGCCATCAACGGTGATCACTTGGCCCGTGATAAACGAAGCCGCATCCGACGCCAGAAACTGCACTATTTCGGCCAGCTCATTTGCATGGGCAATCCGGTTTAGCGGTGTGCCATCCGTGATAAGTTGTTGGTAATCGGGCGTCTCTGCCAGCGTTCCCTGCAAACTGGCGCTCATCACAGACCCAAATGCCACCGCATTCACCCTTATCCCCTTCGGAGCCAAAGCCACCGCCATCGACCGCGTCATTGCATCGACGGCCGCACAGCTAATTGAATACCCCATCAGGTTTGGCTGCACCCGCTGCGCCGCAATCGACGACAGATTGACAATCGCGCCAATCATACCTTGTTGGCCGGTCTTTTCCGCATGTTTCACCATCCGTCGTGCGGTCATCTGGGATAGCCGCAAACCTGTCAGCAGGTTTTGCTCGAACAGTGCTTCGACTGCGTCGGCATCAGGATCAAGCGGGTCGGCAAGCATCACTTGGCGGCTGGCGTTGACCAAAATATCCACCCTGTCAAACGCATCCATGGTGGCTGATAACAGATTGTTTATGGTCAGTTTTTGTCGCAAATCGCCGGCAAACATGCGCACTTGGCCTTCAGCCCGCGCGTCAACGCCGACTTCGGCTTCAAGCCGGTCTTCGTCCATATCCGCGAACATCACATTCGCGCCCATGCCGACAAAATGCCGGGCAATCGCCAAGCCGATACCATTGGCAGACCCGGTGACAATCGCCGTTTTTCCAGTGATAGACAGTGACATATTGATATCCTTATCGCGTCAGGGCCGTGCCCGGATCGGGAAGGCCGCGCGGGTTAACTTAAAGGCACTGTCGCCACCAATCACCTCAACCTCGCGAAACAGTGTGGCAAGCACGCGGTCATACGGCAGGTGGCGGTTTGCTACCAGATACAGCGTGCCAGACCCGGAAAGCATCCGGTGAGCGGCAACCAGAAACGCAATACCAAGGGCAGGGTCGGCATCGCGCGTGGTGTGGAAGGGCGGGTTGCAAACCACGGCCCCCACGGGGGCAGCAGGGCGAAATGCTGTTGCATCGGCCCAATGAAATGCGGCCCTTGGGTCTGTGATGTTTTGGCGCGCACAGGCAAGGGCCGCGTCTTCGGCCTCGACCAGATCAAGCGACGAAACACCGTCACGTGCCAAAATTGCGCGGGAAAGATACCCCCAACCGGCGCCAAGATCGACAACGCGGGCAGGCAGTTTGGCCGGCAATGCTGCCGCCAAAAGCGCAGATCCACGGTCTGCGCCGTTTGCAGAAAACACGCCAGACCGGGTGATAAATCCATCCGCTATGGTTTGTGGGGCAGTGACCCATGATGCCAGTCCGGGGCCTGCGGCAAAGCTGAATATCTTGCCATGTGCTTTGGCTAAGGCCTCTGATACTGGCACCAGTACCCGCAAGTCTTTGTAAACGCTGTCAACGCCATCGGTTTTTTGACCATCAACAACGATTATGCCGCCCGGTCTAACCACCTTGGCGGCATCGGCCAGTATTGCCCGCGCATCGGCCTTAGCCCGGGGCAAGCAAACGATCGCTGCGCCATAAGACCCCGAAGTGCCACTGGCTACCGCGTAACCCTGCTGTGCAAAGGCATCATAGTCAGGCTTAAAACCCGTGATCACGGCCAATCTGTCTTTCGGAAGACAGGACAGATCGTCACCGATACGCGGCCTGATCACGGCAATCATGCCCACGTCGGGCAGCACCATCACGCCCGTATTCAGGGCCATTTCTAATCTTGCAGATCGCATGAGCGGCCACGAATGGCCTTGGTCCTTTTCGCAATTACAGAAAGGGGCGCTTTAGTCTTTTTCCATCGTGCATTGCAGCGGGTGTTGATGCCTGCGCGCAAAATCCATCACCTGCGCCACCTTGGTTTCCGCCACCTCAAACGAGAAAACCCCCACAACTGCAAGACCCTTTTTGTGCACCGTCAGCATGATTTCGAACGATTGCGCATGGGTTAGCCCAAAGAATCGCTCCAGCACATGCACGACAAATTCCATCGGGGTGTAATCATCGTTCAGCAGCATCACCTTGTACATCGGCGGGCGTTCGGTTTTGATGCGCGTTTTGGTCAGTATTGATGCGTCGTCGCCCGGCCCGTTTGGCGTATCAGACATCAGGGTAGGGCTGTTTGGCACAGGCATCGCTCCGGCAGGCAGGATGGATTCGATAGTTATCTATTCCGCCTAATATAGCGGATTTTTACGCATCGAAAAGGGGGCGTGCCGGGATTGCATCATTGCCGGGCCTGCGCAACACTGCGGCAAGGAGTATCACTTATGTCAGACACCCGCCCGCTGACCACCATCGGCTTTGACGCCGATGATACACTTTGGCATAACGAGACGTTTTTTCGGATTACGCAAAGCCGCTTTACGGCATTGTTGGCTGATTATGCCGACCCCGATCATCTGGACAGCAGATTGCTTGCGGCTGAAAGGCGCAACATTGGGCACTACGGCTTTGGCGTTAAGGGCTTTGTTTTGTCCATGATCGAAACCGCGATTGAAGTTACAGATGGCCGGGTTTCTTCGACTGTGATCAGTGAATTGCTAACGGCGGGCCGCGAAATGTTACGGCACCCGGTTGATCTTCTGCCCCACGCCGCCGAAGCCGTAACAACTTTGGCAAAAACTTACCGTGTGATATTGGTTACCAAGGGTGATCTGCTGCACCAGGAAAATAAGCTGGCACAATCTGGTTTGGGCGACCTGTTTCATGGTGTGGAAATCGTCTCCGATAAAACAGCATCAGCGTATTCGACAATTTTTAACCGCCACGGCGATGGTGCTGCACGTGGCATGATGGTTGGCAATTCTATGAAGTCTGATGTTCTGCCCATGCTAACAGCCGGGGGCTTCGGCGTATATGTGCCGCACGGCGTGACTTGGGCGCTGGAAGCTGCTGATACCCCCGAAAGCCATCATCGGTTTCACACCTTGTTCGATCTTAGCACCTTGCCCGATCTTGTGGCAGGGCTGACCGATCCCCACAACATATAGTGTTTTTTGCCCTGCCGCCCAAAGAACAAACTGCATACATTGCTTCAGCTTTTTGGCGAAACCCCTTGAAATAAGGGGCTTTTCCAGAAACCATACCTGTGCTAGAATTTTTATCACGGAGATAAGCCTCACCATAAAATAGGGGCGTCAGAGGCAGTGATAAGGGGCAAGCGACGTGGCATCGCTTTTAGGGCATTTTGCCCGATTTTGTGGTGTATTGGCAGTGCTGGCTCTCTTGGCCCTTGGCACAGCCTTTGCAGCCCCCTACGCCGCCATCGTGATGGATGCACGAACTGGCGAAACGCTGTATTCCAAAAATGCCAATACCCGGCTGCACCCGGCGTCCCTGACCAAAATGATGACGCTGTATATTACCTTTGGTGAGATCAGGGCGGGCAGGCTGTCGCTGGACACGATGATCACTGTGTCCAAACACGCGGCTGCCGAACCGCCATCGCGGCTGGGGCTGCGGGCCGGGCAAAAAATCGCGCTGCGTTATCTGATCCGGGCTGCCGCGGTGAAATCAGCCAATGACGCTGCCGCCGCGATTGGCGATGCCATCGGCGGGTCACCTGCAGGGTTTGCCAAGAAAATGAACCGCACTGCCAAGGCAATTGGTATGACCGATTCCACGTTTCGCAATGCAAACGGGCTAACCGCCGCTGGCCACATGTCCACTGCGCGTGACATGAACGTGCTGGGCCGTCGGTTGTTTTATGATTTCCCCGAATTTTATAACATCTTCTCACGAAGGTCCACCGATGCTGGCATGGCGCAGGTGGCCAATACAAACCGAAAGTTTCTGGATGCCTACAAAGGGGCTGACGGGATTAAAACCGGCTATACCGGCCCTGCAGGATTTAACCTGACAGCGTCCGCTGAACGCGGCAATGTGCGGATCATTGCAACCATATTTGGCGGCCAATCCACCGCACAGCGCAATTCAAAAATGGCCGAATTGCTGGATCTTGGGTTTGCGAAAGCGCCCGCTAATGCACGGGTGACCAAGCCGTCCGGCCCGGCAATGGACAACGAGGATGCGTTGATTGCATCGGCTGAGGTGCCAGATGAAGATGAGGCAACGTTTGAAGACACCCCCGGCGGCGCTGCAAAAACCATTCGTCTGGTGATGTCTGTTGCAAAATCCCCACGCCCAAAAGCGCGGCCTGGGGCAGGCGTTGCCGATGAAGTGGTTGTGGCCGAGGCAATTGTCAGCGACCCCACCGCTGACGCAATGCAAGCAAGCATCGCTGGTGCACTGGCAGAAGCGAATGCGACGCCGCCCGCAGATACGCTGGAGGCGCAAACCATAGCGCTTGTCGAAGCCCCGATCGCGCCTGAGTTGCCCGCAAACAGCAGCACCGATATTGCAGTTGACGTGGCCGTAGCGGATGCGGTTGAAGCGCCTGCGAAGCCCAATACGTTGGATGCTCAGTCGCAGGCACTGGCCGGGGCCGACCTTCTGCCTCAGCCATCAGCAACCGACATAGCACCAACAGAACTTGCGGCATTATCCACAACAAATGCCGCAATACTTGATGGGTCCCCTGCAATTCTTGTGCCCCTGTCTGCGCAAAATGCCCCGCGCGCGCGCCCTGCGCAGCCAACGGTTGCACCTGACATGGCGCTTGCGACTGCCGAACCGATTGACGAGCCCACGCCTATTGCCATTGAAGATACTGCCGCAGTCGCCTTAGCCATACCGGACCTTGCACCCGGCGCACAGCCTGAACCCGCACAAATTGCATTGGCAGCAAATATCCTGCGCCCTGCCAAACGCAGTGCACCATTGTTTGACGATGCCTCCGCGCAAACGCCCGAAGCGGTGCAGACTGAACAAGTGGTTGTCACCCGCGTGTCAACATCTGGTGGGCGCTACTGGGGGGTCAACGTTGGCCGCTTTCCATCCAGCTATGATGCAGAGCGCGCCCTTTTGAAAACGCAGCTGACGGAATCTGCCACGCTAAGTGACGGCCTGCGCAAGGTTGTTCAAAAAGGCGGTGCATTTGACGCCAATTTCATGGGCCTAAGTCAGGATCAGGCTGATCTTGCCTGCCGTCGTCTGCAGGCCCGCGCGGTGCAGTGTTTCACCATCGGGCCGTGATCCGTCTTTTGGCCGGATGATTTTTTTATAAAACCGACGAAGCTATCCATTCAGGACGCGCGCGATGTTTCACGGCACACTTCGCTTGAATAAACGATCAAGAGCGCCTGATCAAATGGCCTATAAATCGATCCTCACCGTAGCGACTAACGCGCATTGAAGTGATTGACCCGCCAATGCACGGCGATGAACGTGCAGATCCGGGTGGCGCTTTGTGCCAAATGCTTGTTCGGCACGGCGTGAACGCAAATGTCACTGTGCTGACCCGCCGCCTGCCACGTATTGCTGATAAATTGAACGCCCTTGTCGCAGAGCAAAAAGCGGGGATGTTGGTCATGGGGGCCTATGGCCATTCGCGGTTTCGCGAGGCAGTCATGGGCGGGGCCACCCGGTCCATGCTTGAACAGATGACGGTTCCGGTGTTGATGGCACATCAGAGCGCTGACCTTCCACAAAGGCCACAAGGCGGGGCAACGCGCTGCCCCGCAAATCATATTTTTCAAGCATGGTTTGCCTGCCAGCAGCACGCAGCGGGGCATAGCGCGACGGGTTGGCCAATGCATCGACCAACGCAGCCTCCCAAGCGGGAACATCAAAGAAATCCACCAACACGCCATTTTTAGCGTGTTCAATAACCTCTTCTACAGGTGCCGTCCTGGAGCCTATGATCAAAGCCCCCGCAGACATTGCCTCTAGCATCGACCAGGACAAAACAAACGGATACGTCAGGTAGGCATGCGCGCGGCTGATCTGCATCAGGCTGGTGAACTGGTCATAGGGCACGCGGCCCAGAAAATGCACGCGGGCGGGGTCGATCTTGCCGCGCACTTCATCAAACATCACATCCTTCCAGCCCTTCGCACCTTTTGGCGCAGCCCCGTAGCTGACCTCATCCCCCCCCACGATCACCACATCGACACCGGGCCGCGCAGCCATTACTGCGGGTAGCGCGCGCATAAAGATGTGATAGCCCCTGTACGGTTCCAGATTTCGGTTCACAAACGTCAGAACCTCGTCCCCCGCACGCACAGTTTTACCGTTTGGCAGGGTGAAACTGGCATGCGGATTGGGCCGCATCACGCCCGTATCCACCCCGTCGTGAATAACCTCGATCAGATCGCGCAACGGCGCGGGGTAAGAACTTGCTTGCCATTCGGTCGGCGATAGCCCCGCATCCGCATGCAGCATCGCCTGCCCCAAATAGGCCGCGCGCCCTTGGGCAATCATCACCTGATCAAAATTGGGTGGGTTAAACTCGGCATCAAACCCAACATCCGCGCCCCGACCGCGATAATAGAACTCGGCATAGACGATCAGTTTTGCCGATGGCCAAACCTCTTTTAAGAACAACGTCTCACCCCAGCCGGAATGCCCGATGATCACGTCAGGCACATAGCCCTTGGCATCGCGCAGCTGGCAGGCCGCGCGGGCTGCGGTGACCCCCCGGTCCGACATCAATGTATAATTACGCCCAAGCCTTGTGGCCGCTGGATCAATCGCCACGGCCTCATGGCGGTACTGCACAACGGGAATGTTGGAAGGCCGCTTGTTCTGGCTATCGGTCAGCGCCAAACACTCATGCCCGCGGCGCTGTAATTCGGGGGCAAGATGCAAAAACTGGCCGGGAAAGTTCTGATGCACGAACAGAATTTTCATGGCCCTACCCCCCGAATGCCGCCGCCATCAACGCGCGGGTATAGTCGGTTTTGGGGTTGGCGAACAGCGTGGTTGCATCCGCCGCCTCAACAATATCGCCGTCTTTCATGACGATCACCTTATGCGACATCGCGCGCACAACCCGCAGATCATGGCTGATAAAGATATAAGCCAGCCCCCATTTGCGCTGCAGATCACGCAGCAAATCCACGATTTGCACCTGCACAGTCATATCCAGCGCCGATGTCGGCTCGTCCAGCACCAGCAGTTTCGGGCGCAGGATCATCGCCCGCGCAATCGCCACGCGCTGCCGTTGACCACCCGAAAATTCATGCGGATACCGGGCCATGGATGCAGGGTCGAGCCCTACCTCGGCCATGATTTCCGTTACCATCTGATGCCTGTCGCGCCCCGGTTCCACCCCATGCACGCCAAGCCCTTCGGCGATAATTTCCTCCACCGTCATGCGCGGCGACAGGCTGCCATAGGGGTCTTGAAACACAACTTGCAAGTTGCGCCTGACCGACCGCATCTGTGCGGATCGCCAGCCCTGAATATCTTGGCCCAGCACCACAATCTTGCCAGTCGACGGCAAAAGCCGCAAAATCGCCATCGCCAGCGTGGTTTTGCCAGACCCGCTTTCACCGACGATGCCCAAAGTCTCGCCCCGCCGAACCGTCACGCTGGCGTCATTCACCGCCTTCACATGGCCCGTGGTTTTGCGCAACAGCCCTGACGTAATCGGGAACCAAATGCGCAGCTTGTCGGTGGCTACAACCGTTTCCGCATTCTGGGGCACCGGGTCAGGCTGGCCTTTGGGTTCTGCTGCCAGCAGCTTTTGGGTATAGGGATGCTGCGGGTTGGCAAACACATCCGCCCCTGGCCCCTGCTCCACAATCTCGCCGCCCTGCATCACGCAAACCCGGTCTGCAATGCGGCGCACAACGCCCAAATCGTGGGTGATGAACAGCATACTCAGGCCTTCGCGCGCTTTCAATTCCGCCAGCAGATCCAGGATCTGCGCCTGAATGGTTACGTCCAGCGCGGTGGTGGGTTCATCGGCAATCAGCAGTTCCGGCCCATTGGCCAGCGCCATCGCGATCATCACACGTTGGCGCTGCCCGCCAGAAAGCTGATGCGGATAGGCTTGCAGGCGGCTTTCCGCGTTGCGGATGCCGACTTTCAGTAACAGATCAAGGATACGTGCGCGCGCCGCATTGCCTGTCAAACCCTGATGCAATTGCAAGCTTTCGCCCAACTGCCGTTCAATCGTGTGCAGCGGGTTCAGCGATGTCATCGGCTCCTGGAAAATGAAACTTATGTCATTGCCGCGAACCTTGCGCAGCGTGGGTTCAGACGCCCCCACCATTTCGGCACCATTATACTGGATTGATCCGGTGACAGTTGCGCTATCCGGCAGCAGCGCCACCGTGGCCAGCGCCGTCACCGATTTGCCAGACCCACTTTCCCCCACCAGCGCCACGGTCTCGCCCTTGCCCACGGTAAAGCTGACATTACGCACCGCATTAATAATGCGCCCATCTTGGGCAAAACTGATGTTCAGGTTTTTCACGTCCAAAACCGTTTTCATCGGAACGTCTTTCTGGGGTCAAACGCATCGCGCACCCCTTCGAACACGAACACCAGAAGCGACAGCATGATGGCAAAAGTGAAAAACGCGGTAAAGGCCAGCGATGGCATTTGCAGGTTTTGCTGCGCCTGCCGTGACAGTTGCCCCAAAGACGGCAGCGAGGCTGGCAAGCCAAACCCCAGATAATCCAGCGCCGCCAATGACCCGATGGTGCCGGAAATCGCAAACGGCAACAGCGTCAAGGTGGCAACCATGGCATTGGGCAACACATGGCGGAAAATGATCACCCTATCGGGCACACCCAGCGCCTTGGCCGCGCGGACATACTCAAAATTCCGCGCCCTAAGGAATTCCGCCCGCACGATACCCACCAGCCGTGTCCAGCCAAACAGCACCATGATCGTGATCAATATCCACAGACTGCGCTGCCAGACCGAAAACACGATGATGATGAAATAAAGTTCCGGCACAGACCCCCAGATTTCCAGCGCCCGCTGGAAAATCAGGTCGGTAATCCCGCCGAAATACCCCTGCACCGCCCCCGCCGCGATGCCGATGATCGAAGTGACAAACGTCACAAACAGCCCAATCGCCACCGATAGCCGGAACCCGTAGATCACCCGCGCCAGCACGTCGCGACTGGTGTCATCTGTGCCCAGCCAATGCCGCGCGTCGGGGGCCGAAGGTGCCGCAGCACCCCCCAGATCATTGATGGTGTTATAGCTGTAGGGGATCAGCGGCCACAGCACCGACCCCTTGGAATATCCTTCCGTGGCCGCATCAAAAGTGCCCGCATCTACCGCCGAAATCATCTCAACCGGGGCATCGAAACAGTCAACCAACCCGCCCGTCACGATCAGACATTCCACCTCGGGCGACTTGTAATTCGCCTCAGTTCCGAAATCGCCACCAAAGCTTTTTTCGGAATAAAACTTCAAAAACGGCACCCGCCATTCGCCACGATAATTCACCAGCAAGGGCCGGTCATTTGCAAGCACCTCGGCAAACAGCGACAATCCGAACAGCATCGAGAATATGAAAAGCGACCAATAGGCCCGCCGGTTCGCCTTGAAATTGCGCCAACGCCGTTGGTTCAGGGGGGAAAGTTGCATCTATCCGCGCCTGTCAAAATCAATGCGCGGGTCAATCCACACATACATCAGGTCGGATATGATCCCCACCACCAGCCCCATCAGGCCAAACGCAAAGAGCGTGCCGAAAATCACCGGATAATCCCGCTCCAGCGCCGCCTTGTAGCCAAGCTGCCCCAAGCCATCCAAACTGAAAATCGTCTCGATGATCAGGCTGCCGACAAAGAACACGCCGATGAACAGCGCCGGAAACCCTGCAATCACGATCAGCATCGCGTTGCGGAACACATGGCCATAAAGCACCCGGTTTTCCGGCAACCCTTTGGCCCGCGCGGTCATCACATATTGCTTTTTAATCTCATCCAGAAAGCTGTTCTTGGTCAGCAACGTCAGCGTCGCAAACGAGGCGATGGTCGAGGCGAGCACAGGTAAAGTGATGTGCCACAGATAGTCTAACGCTTTGCCAATCAACGAAAGTTCGCTGAAATTCGAAGACGTCAGACCCCGCAACGGAAATATTTTCCAATACGACCCGCCCGCAAACAGCACCAGCAACATCACCGCCACCAACAGCCCCGGAATGGCATAGGCTGCGATGATGATACCGC
>JACMNW010000228.1 GCA_014378345.1 Pseudorhodobacter sp.
CCGCGCGCCGTAAACAGCGCCGCCCGGTCGAAGGTGGCGCTGTACGTATATATCGGATTAAGGCGCGGGGGCCGGGGCTGCCGCCTTCCCTGCAGCATCAGCCTTTGCGTTTGCATCATTTACGGCCGTAAACCCTGCCGTGAAGCCCTTCAGCGAGACATCAAGCAAAACCTTATCCGTCGGTGCCACAACCGGCACGATGGTCAGGGTTGCTTTGTTGCCTTTCTTTAACGCGTCAACCTCAGCGCTGGTCAGGCCAATACGGGCAATACATCCAATCGAGGAACACCAGGTAAAAGGATAGGATTTGGCTTTGCCAGTATCTATTTGAAGCAACAGCCCTTCGGTCAAAAGCGTCTCCAGCGGGGCGATGACCGTTGCACCAGCCGCCGCCGCTTGCCCCTCTGGCAAGCCAAACAAGGTGATTTCAGCGACTGAATTGCCTTTTTCATCCTTTAACAGCTGATAAAGCTGGCAAGTATCAACGCCGCCCTCTGGCGCACGGACGCAACGCTGTTCCCAGCTTTCGAAAGCGGCCGCAACATACGTGCTTCCGGGGCCGGTATTTCCGCCCACTTCCGTACCAAGCGAAAGGTCGGTGCCTGTGGCTGCAACTGGGGCTTCGGTGGTTGTGGCTGGATCAACGGGTGCCGCCGCTTCTTGAGCATAGCTAATAGAGGGCGCCGCAAGGCATAGCAACATTGCAAGGGTGTGGGTCAGTTTGGTCATAAACAGTCCTGTCTGGTCGGGGCATGGATCATCGGCGTTTAGCATGAGGTTTGGGGCAAGTCAGGCCCGAAAATGCGGGTGGGCGGATCCTGACATGTGCACCCTGCGCCCTAACAAGGGCACCTGCTGGGCAATATAAAAAGGGGCCAGTAAACCGGCCCCTTCCCATGTCTTTTATTGCTCCCTGTCGGACTGGCCGACTTATGGGGGGGAAACTACGGCTGAATGCAAGTTGCGTCAACATAAAAACCGACCCTTGGTTTTTTGAATGTAAATGAAAAAAACCGCGCCTTTTCAAGGGCGCGGCAAGTCAAACAGGGAGGAAGTACATCGCATGATCAGCAAATGCGCCAAGCCTGCACAATGGAGACTGGCACAAAGAGGTTAACAATGTATTTTCACCCCAGATGCGCAGTCGTAAAGACGCGACGCTAACCAAAATAGTCAACCGGAGGATCAGGCGTGAGCGGTGAAGAAAGTATTTTCGTGGGCGGCGGCGGCGAAGGCTATGCCCTTCCTCAGTCCATGCTGTTGAAATACGGCAATCGGCACGGCCTGATTGCCGGTGCGACTGGCACAGGAAAGACAGTTACGCTTCAAGTGCTGGCCGAAGGCTTTTCGGCGGCGGGTGTTCCGGTTTTTTTGTCGGATGTGAAGGGTGATTTGTCAGGCATAGGGGCGGCGGGGTCGGCCAGCGGCAAGTTGCATGATGCCTTTATGGCGCGGTGTCAGACCATCGGGCATACACTGGAATACAAGGCATTTCCGGTAACATTCTGGGATTTATTTGGCGAGAAAGGTCATCCGATCCGGGCCACGGTTGCAGAGATGGGGCCATTGTTGCTGTCGCGTCTGCTGGAACTGACAGAGCCGCAGGAAGGCGTGCTGAATGTGGCATTCCGTCTTGCTGATGAAGAACAACTTCCCATTCTTGATCTGAAAGACTTGCAGGCATTGCTAGTTTTCATTGGCGAAAATGCCAGCGAAATCAGCACCAGATACGGCCTTGTGTCGGCGACATCCGTTGGTGCCATCCAGCGGCGGCTGCTGGTGCTGGAAAACGAAGGGGGCGTGCAGCTTTTTGGCGAACCGGCGCTTGATCTGGCCGATTTGATGGTCTGTGACGAACATGGTGCGGGGCGGGTTAACATTCTTGCGGCAGACCGCCTGATGTCGTCCCCCCGGCTTTATGCGACGTTCCTTCTGTGGCTGTTGTCGGAGTTGTTCGAAAACCTTCCAGAAATTGGCGATCCCGACAAACCAAAACTGGTTTTCTTTTTCGATGAAGCGCATTTGCTGTTTGAAGATGCACCGAAGGCGTTGGTTGCGAAGGTTGAACAAGTGGCGCGGCTGATCCGGTCCAAGGGAGTGGGTGTGTATTTCATCACCCAAAACCCCGCCGATGTGCCCGAGAATATTTTGGGACAACTTGGCAACCGCGTGCAGCACGCATTGCGCGCCTTCACGGCCAAAGACCAAAAAGACCTGCGGATGGCGTCGGATACTTACCGCGCCAACCCGCGCTTTGCGACAGAAGATGCCATTCGTGATGTGGGCACCGGCGAGGCAGTCACGTCCTTTCTGGAACTGAAAGGCATTCCGGGCATAGTAGAGCGAACTTTGGTGCGCCCGCCGTCTTCGCAGCTTGGGCCTATAGATCCTGCCACGCGGGCGGCACTGATGGCGTCTTCCCCGATGCACGGCAAATATGATGCGTTGGTAGACCGCGATAGCGCCTATGAACGCCTGCGCGCCAAATCAGAGGCGGCAGCCAATAATGCTGCTGAAACCGAACGCATGGCTTCGCAGCCAAAGTCAGGCGATTTGCACCTGAATTTGGATGATTTCAAATCTGCCCGTCGCTATGACGATGGAGGGCAAGCACCGGCAAAACCTGCAGCCAAACCCAGAGGCGATTCGATTGGCACGACATTTGCCAAAAGTTTTGCGCGGCAACTGGGCACAAGATCTGGGCAAGCGATCATTCGCGGTGTGCTTGGGTCGCTATTTGGATCGCGACGCTAGGGGTTTTTAGCCAACGGGTGGTGTTCCAGCACCAGCGCTTTCAAATGCTCGTCCAGCACATGGGTGTAAATTTCGGTCGTGGCGATATCGGCATGGCCAAGCAACATTTGTATAGCGCGCAGATCGGCGCCACCGGCCAATAGGTGGGTGGCAAACGCGTGGCGCAGGGTGTGGGGGGTTACTTTTGCTGGCGATACGCCCCCCGCCATGGCAATTGATTTGATCAGCACATAAAAATGTTGGCGGGACAGATGGCCCGCCGCACCGGGGCCGGGGAAAAGATATTTTGATGCAGGCTGGCCCGACATACGGGACAGGTCATCCATTTTGTCACGCAATACCAACCAGTCTGACAAAACTAGCATTGCAGGCGGCGAAAGCGGCACCATACGTTCCTTACCGCCCTTGCCCCGCACCAATATCATCCGAGGTGCGCCGCGAACCGCTTGCACCGGCAGCTCTACCAATTCCGAAACCCGCATTCCAGTGGCATAAAGCACCTCTAGCAGCGTGCCATTGCGGGTACGGTCTGCCGCGCTGCGGCCAAACTGTTTTGCCGCCACGATCAACGCGTCAACCTCCGCATGATCCAGCGATCCGGGCAATCGCATATCCCGACCCGGGCCCTTCAATCGCAGGGCGGGATTATCGGCGCGCCAGCCTTCTTCATGGGCAAAGCGGTAAAGTTGCCGGATGGCAGAAAGGCGTCTGGCACGGGTGGCTTTTGACAGGCCAGTGGCTGCACAGGAAATCAGATAATCTTCAATTTCGGCTTGTGAAGCCTTCGCAAAATCAGCGTCGCGATGGGCCAGCCACCCGGCAAAATCTTTCAGATCGCGGCCATAAGCCAGCAGGGTATTGCGCGCGGATCCCTGTTCGGCGGCCTGTGCTTCCAGCATGGTTGAAATCCAGCGGTCCATATCTGCCATGCCGGTTTATCCCCGCCTTTCCAGCAGCATCAACTGCAATGCGGTGCGGCGGGCCACATCTTCAAGGCCAATATGGCGAAGCAGCGACAAGCCTTCGGTAACGCCCGTAAGATCGCCCTGCACGCCGCGACCGACCCGGTCTATCGCCATCAGCACCGCTTCGCCCACGCGACCTTGATTTAGCAATACCAGAGCTTCTGCCGATGGCACTGGCGCGGTGAATGCCGGCAAGATCGCCCGGCCCAAGCTGTCAGGTGCCACGACACCGGCGAACTGACCGCGCGCTAAAGCTGCGATAAATGTTTCTTCCGTATCGCTGGAAATATGGGCTTGGGCAAAGCGCTTGTAGTCGGTTGACAGCATTTCAATGCGGAACGCCAATTTACCGGCTTCGCCTTCCAGCGGATGGTTCGCCAAAGCTTTTGCGAAAAGCTGGGCAAACGG
>JACMNW010000229.1 GCA_014378345.1 Pseudorhodobacter sp.
GGCCTGTTCCCATTCGGGGCCGCCCACAAACTGCCCAGTCTTGGCGTCGGTGCCCGGGGCGAGCAGGCGGCCTTTGATGTATTGAATGGTTTTGTCGTCAACTGCCACCATGCCTGCACGCGCGCCGCCTTCAATGGCCATGTTGCACACGGTCATGCGGCCTTCCATCGAAAGTTCGCGAATGGCTTGTCCACAATATTCAATAACATAGCCAGTACCGCCGGCAGTTCCGGTCACTCCGATGACTGACAGTGTAATATCCTTAGCGGTCACACCGGGCCGCAACGATCCGGTGATTTCCACCTTCATGTTCTTGCCTTTGCGCTGGATCAGGGTCTGCGTGGCCAGCACATGTTCCACCTCAGACGTGCCGATGCCGTGTGCCAGTGACCCAAACGCGCCGTGGGTGGCAGTATGACTATCGCCGCAAACCACGGTCATGCCGGGCAGGGTCCAGCCCTGTTCGGGGCCGACGATATGTACGATGCCTTGGCGCACATCCGACACGGGGTAGTAATGGATACCGAAGTCCTTGGCGTTTTTGTCCAGCGCATCAACTTGAATGCGGCTGTCTTCTGTCATGGTGGCCGCATTCGCGCGGTCCAGCGTGGTCGGCACATTATGATCCGGCACGGCAATGGTCTTTTCCGGTGCGCGCACTTTTCGCCCCGTCATCCGCAAGCCTTCAAACGCCTGCGGGCTGGTGACTTCGTGCACAAGATGGCGGTCGATATACAAAAGGCAGGTGCCATCTTTGGCCTCATCTACCAGATGGTCATTCCAGATTTTATCGTAAAGTGTTGTCGGAGCAGCGGTCATGGCTCTCATCCCGTAATGGCTAGAATTAAGGTCTGCGCAGGCGGAACTGCGCTACAGGCGCGCCAGAACAGACCGGGCTGCACCATAGAAACGCCACGGCATCCGTGCGTGATCATCCATGTTGAAAAAGCGTATCATCAAGGGGCTTTTACGCGCCTTTCCGTGCGGCTTCAAGCCGCGACGATATGCACGGCCGTCTGCCATTCCGTGCATTTTACCATCAGATCATTGGGTAAGGCATGGCCGGTGAATACCGCATCCACCTGCGAAAGCGACGCCAAACGCACGGGGGCGGGCCTATCCAGTTTCGACGCATCCATCACCAAAAACACCTGCCGTGCTTGGCGCAGAATAGCTTTTGAGACTCGCACTTCGGCCATGTCGAAATCCAGCAAATCACCATCCCTATCCAGCGCTGAAGCACCAATTACCGCATAGTCCACCTTGAACTGCGCGATAAACTCTGTCGTCAAATCCCCGACCAAACCGCCATCAGACCGCCGCAAGCCGCCGCCCGCCACCATCACATCGCAGCTTTCATTTGCCACCAGAATGTTGGCCACATTCAAATTGTTGGTCACCACCGTAATATTCCGGTGCCCCAGCAATTCCCGCGCAACGGCCTCGGTCGTGGTACCGATGTTCAGGATCATCGACGAATTGTCGGGGATCATCTGCGCGCAAGCCCGTGCAATGGCGGCCTTTGCGCCTTCATTCATCCGGCGGCGGGTTTCGTAGCCAATGTTACTGACGCCCGTGCGCATCATCGCGCCACCATGAACCCGGTCCAGCATACCGGCATCGGCAAGGTCGGTAAGATCCCGCCTGATTGTTTGCAGGGTCACGCCAAACCGCTGCGCCAAATCTTCCACCACCACACGGCCATCGGCGCGGGCAATATCCAGAATCTCGCTTTGCCGAAACCTTAAGGCCACAATGTTCTCCTTGATGCCGCAGCTTAAACCGATGCTGCGTTGCCGCCTACCCCCGGTACGTTTTTGCGCCTGAGCATGCGCGATAATGTTCGATATTGTTATATTCACACACAAACGAAAATTAAATTGACAAAATCGCCAAAAAACCATCAATATTCGCCAAAATTCGGGGGGTTAAGCTATGGCACAGACAGGCACGGTTGATCTGTTCATCATCGGGGGTGGCATCAATGGCTGCGGCATCGCGCGGGATGCGGCGGGGCGCGGGCTGTCTGTGACGCTGGCCGAACAGGGCGATTTGGCGCAGGCCACATCTTCTGCCTCGACCAAGTTGTTTCATGGCGGGCTGCGCTACCTCGAATATTTCGAATTTGGTCTGGTGCGCAAAGCCTTGGAAGAACGTGAAACCCTACTGGTGGCGATGCCACACATCTCCTGGCCGATGCGGTTTGTGTTGCCCTATCACCCCGATATGCGGTTTGAGGGCGATACGCCGACGGGTAAGTTGCTGGCCATGTTTATGCCTTGGATGAAGGGTCGCAGGCCCGCGTGGCTGATCCGGCTTGGGTTGTTTTTGTATGATACCTTGGGGGGCCGCAAAATTCTGCCCGCCACAAGCGTGCTGGATCTGCGCAGTGACCCGGCGGGCAAACCGCTGAACCCCAAGTTTCAACGCGCCTATGAATATTCCGATTGCTGGGTCGAGGATTCGCGGCTTGTCGCGCTGAACGCCCGTGATGCCGAAATTCGGGGGGGCAAAATTCTGGTGCAAACGCGTGTTGTGTCAGCTGCCCGCGTGGGCGATTTGTGGGAAATCACCACAGAAAACGCCGCTGGCCAAACCGTGCATTCCGCGCGGGCCTTGGTCAATGCGGGCGGGCCGTGGGTCGAAGAGATCATCCGCAATGTCACCCGCATCAATTCCACCGAAGGGGTGCGGTTGGTGCGGGGAAGCCATATCGTCACCAAAAAGCTTTATGATCACGACCGCTGCTATTTCTTTCAAGGCGAGGATGGCCGGATTATCTTTGCAATCCCTTACGAGCAGGATTTCACCCTGATCGGTACTACGGATCAGGATCATAAGGGCAAACCATCCGAAGCCGTCTGCACGCCCGAGGAACGTGATTATCTGTGTGCCTTTGCGTCGAAGTATTTCGCCAAAGCTGTCACCCCCGCCGATGTGGTCTGGACCTTTTCCGGCGTGCGGCCCTTGTATAATGATGGCGCAAAATCGGCGACCGCGGCGACGCGCGATTATGTGCTGTCACTGGATACCGCAGGCGCGCCGTTGCTGAACGTGTTTGGCGGCAAGATCACCACCTATCGGCGGTTGGCCGAAGGGGCGCTAGAAAAGCTGCTGCCGTTCTTTCCCGGCACCACAGGCGATTGGACCGCCCGCGTGCCGCTGCCGGGGGGTGATTTCCCGCATAGGGATGTGGCGTTGCTGACTGCGCGACTAAAGACGGCACACCCATTTTTGACCGACTATTGGGCGGGCCGCATGATCCGCGCTTATGGGTCAGAGGCAGGACAGGTCTTGGGCGGGGCCACTTCTTTGGCGGCCCTCGGCCATGATTTCGGCGCGACCCTGACCGAGGCAGAAGTGCGCTGGCTGATGACCCGCGAATATGCCCGCCATGCCGCCGATGTAGTTTGGCGGCGGTCTAAACTAGGGCTGCGGATGAGCGCGGATCAGGTTGAGACGTTGGAGCATTTCATGCAAACTGCCGACAAAGCAGAGGCGGTGCTATGACCCATATTCTTGCCATTGACCAAGGCACCACGTCTTCGCGGGCGATCATCTTTGATGTAAATCTACAGGTAAAGGCATCAGCACAAGAGGAATTTCCGCAACATTACCCGGCATCGGGTTGGGTCGAACATGATGTATCTGATCTTTGGTCCACCGTTGCAGGTACCGCGCGAGGGGCAATTGAAAAGGCAGGGCTGACGGCCCGTGATATTGCGGCGATTGGGATTACCAATCAGCGTGAGACGACCGTGGTCTGGGACTGCAAGACTGGCGAGCCTTTGTACAACGCGATAGTCTGGCAGGATCGGCGCACGGCGGATATCTGTACCACGCTGAAAGATGCGGGCCATGAGCCGATGATCACGGCGCGCACCGGATTATTGCTGGACCCGTATTTTTCGGGCACGAAATTGAAATGGATTTTGGATCATACCAAGTCGCGCGACCGCGCCAGGCGGGGCGAGTTGGCCTTTGGCACGGTTGACAGCTATCTGATCTGGAAGCTGACAGGTGGCCGCGTTCACGCGACGGATGCCACCAACGCCGCCCGGACTATGCTTTACAACATACGCACCGGCGATTGGGACGCGGAAATTTGCGGGCTGCTCGATATTCCGATGGAGATGCTGCCCGAAGTGCGCGATTGCGCCGCGGATTTTGGCGTGACCCGCGCCGATCTGTTTGGCCGTGAAATCCCGATCCTTGGCGTGGCGGGTGATCAACAAGCGGCGACGGTTGGGCAGGCCTGCTTTCAGCCCGGCATGATGAAATCGACCTACGGCACCGGATGTTTTGCGTTGCTGAATACTGGCACGGAAATGGTGGTGTCGAAAAATCGTCTTCTGACGACGATTGCGTATCAGCTGGGCGGCAAGCCCACTTACGCGCTGGAAGGGTCGATCTTTATCGCAGGGGCGGTGGTGCAATGGCTGCGCGATGGGTTGAAAATCATCCGTGCCGCATCTGAAACCCAAATTTTGGCTGACCAAGCCGACCCAACCCAAGATGTGATCCTTGTGCCTGCGTTTACCGGGCTTGGCGCGCCCTATTGGCGGCCCGATTGCCGGGGCGCAGTGTACGGCCTTACCCGTAATTCCGGCCCTGCCGAATTCGCGCGCGCCGCACTTGAAAGCGTGGGCTTTCAGACACGCGATCTATTGGAGGCGATGCGCTCCGATTGGGGGGCTGCGGCGGATGGGATTCTGCGGGTTGATGGCGGGATGACCGCGTCCGATTGGGCGATGCAGTTTCTGTCGGATATTTTGGGGGCACCGGTGGACCGCCCGGTTGTGACGGAAACAACGGCGCTGGGGGCCGCATTTCTGGCAGGGATGCAGGCGGGAATATGTCCGGGGCCAGAGGAGTTTGCAAAAAACTGGGCGCTGGAGCGGCGGTTCACGCCAACAATGGGCAGTGATCTGCGTGGGGCGAAGTATGCGCGCTGGGGCCGCGCAGTTGCTGCGACGATGATGGTTTGATGGTTGGCTCATCAGCCCTGATGGGCTTCTTCGCTGGTGTCAGCGCAGAAAGCCGTCAGGCCTGATAAGCGGGCAGGTGTCAAATCATCCGCAGAACGTCTTTGCCTACCGCCAACACATAGCCGCGCCTTGCAATCGTTTTTACCAGCAATTCGCTGACCAGTTGATTGCCAAGCGCATCGCGCAGGCGTTTGATACGCGTGGCCCCTGCCGCCTCGTCGCAATCGGCGGCGTCGCGGCCTGAAATCACGCCCTCAATCTGCGCCCCTGTCATCACTTCATCATCCATCCGCGCCTCGGCCAAAACAGACAGGGTTTCAAGTGCCGCCTCGGTGAGGGCGAACTCCATATCGTTGATATAGACCGCCCGGCTTTCCCGGCTGATCAACATCGACGCCACTTGGATTCCAGACCGTTGGATTGCGGAAATACGGCGGTTCAGGGTAATGATCGTGACTAAAAACACCAAGGCCGATAGTAAAAGCGCTGTGGAGAATACCAACAGCACAAAGATCACCGACCGATAACTGTTCAGCACCTCAGAAAACGACGTGCCCGATTGCGCAAGAATTTCCAGAAGCTTGATTTCGGATCCGGTGCGCAGATCGTTGTTTTCAACAAAGATCCGTTCCACCCGCGCGTCGAAGGCATTGCCATCCGGCAAGTTCACGAACAGGAAAACCGCCGCGCCCAGCAAGATAAGCACGATTGCCGCAATACCGCCCGCCACCACGCGGTTGCCCGCGCGCAAACTGTCAGTAGCGGAGGAAATTGTCCCCGGCACTCGCTTTCCTTTCATCCAGACCCTCTGGCCCGAATGTGGACACAATAAGAAGCAGGGTAAAGCCCGCATCGACAAGACGTGGCGCAAGTTCGCCCTCGGCACCCGCGATGCTGCAGGCGCCGTCTGATATCTGCGCCACGCCGTAATGCAGCCGCAACGGGGGATCAACCTGCTTGGCTTTATAGTCGGCATAGCAGTCTGCCGCAGCTGGCGACGTGGCCATCATGGCAAATGCAAGTAAGGCAAGGATAGGCGCTTTCATCGTTTGCTCCTGTCTGATGCCTCCTTATGGCGCAAATGACGTTTGATATTCAATGACAATGGGGCCCGTAGTTGATGTTATCGCCTATCAAGGCGGCGATATTGCCTGTCCGTCCGGGCGCGGCCCAAAGTTTGTTATGCCCATCGGTGTTGGGGACAGCTTCAAACGCCACACATAATAAACCAACAGGAGCCTGCCATGACCGTATCCATGACCCTCGCCGAAACGGCTTATGTTCGCCAAAGTCTGACACATAGCGTGAAGAAACCTGCCCGTAGAAGGTTTATGACGTTGCTGGTGGCAGGCATTGCAGCCCTTGCCATGATCGCCGCATCTGCGGCGCCCGCCCATGCGGACCGTCGTGGCAACGATACCCTAAAGGCACTGGCCGCGATTGCTGCTATCGCGCTTATTGCCAAAGCGGTGAAAGACAACAAACGCCGTCATGAGGCACCTGCCCCCCTGCAATCGCCCCGGGTGCCGGGGGTGTGTGCCATAGAAATCGGCTCTGGTCGCGGCGCTGTCACCGGCTTTGCCGAACGCTGCCTGCGCGAAGAAGGCTTTGCATACCGTCTGCCAAGCGGCTGTTCGACAGATATCCGCATCTTTGGCCGATCAGACAAGTTTTACCCCGAACAATGCCTGCGCGACGCTGGGTTCATAACCCGCGATTACTAAGGCCAGATGTCCCAAGCGCGGGTGCCCATACGGGTCTGCGCTTCACCTGGGGGTGGAAGGGTGAGCAGCTTCCACCCCTGCTTTTTGATCTTTTGTTTTGAGCGCGTATCGGGTTTGGTGCGGCTATGGCAAAGGGCAGTTCCCCCGACTACATGTTTGAAATCGCGGCCCGTCACGGCGGTGCTTTGCGCATAGCCGGCGTTGATGAGGTGGGCCGTGGCCCGCTGGCAGGCCCGGTAACCGCAGCAGCGGTTTGGTTGAACCCGGATGCAATTCCACATGGTTTGAACGATTCAAAGGTACTTACCCATGCGCGGCGTATTGACCTTTCTGCCGCGCTGTTTGAGGTGGCCGATGTCAGTATCGCCCATGCCAGTGTGGATGAGATTGATGATTTGAACATTCTTCGCGCCAGTCACCTTGCAATGGTGCGGGCCATTCAGGGCTTGCGCATACTACCAGATTTTGCCCTGATCGACGGTAATATCATCCCCAAAGGTATGCTTTGCCGGGCGGAGGTTATTGTAAAAGGTGACATGCGCAGTCTGTCAATTGCGGCAGCGTCGATTGTGGCAAAGGTGGCGCGTGATGCAATCATGGTGGATTTGGCGCAACAGCACCCCGGTTACGGCTGGGAAACCAACGCTGGTTATCCGACATTGGCGCATCGGGAGGCGTTGAAAAATCTTGGTATTACCCCTCACCATAGGCGTTCGTTCAAACCTGTCTACCAGATGTTGTAGCAAGTATAATTCGTAACCTATTGATTTAATAAAGAATTTGACGGCGAATCACGAATGACTCATCCTCCGGCTTAACAAATCGGCGCTAAAGCCGGGGATAGGGCAGACATGACGAGCAAATTAAAGGCGGCTGAGGCGGCGGTGCTTCCGCTAAACCAGATACTGGACGGCGACTGTATCCAGGTGATGAACAGCCTTCCCGCAGGGTCGGTTGATCTGATCTTTGCGGACCCGCCCTATAATTTGCAGCTGAAGGGTGATTTGCACCGGCCTGACAATTCGCTGGTTGATGCGGTCGATGATCATTGGGATCAGTTCAGCAGTTTTGCTGCCTATGATCAGTTTACCAAGGCTTGGCTGGCGGCGGCGAAGCGGCTGTTGAAGCCGAATGGTGCTATCTGGGTGATTGGCAGCTATCACAACATTTTCCGCGTGGGCGCAGCGTTGCAGGATCAGGGCTTCTGGCTGCTGAATGACGTGGTCTGGCGGAAATCCAATCCGATGCCGAATTTTCGCGGCAAACGTCTGACCAACGCGCATGAAACCCTGATCTGGGCCGGGCGGGATGAGACTTCGAAATACACCTTCAATTACGAGGCGTTGAAGGCGCTGAATGACGGTGTTCAGATGCGGTCGGACTGGGTGCTGCCGATTTGCACGGGCCATGAACGGCTGAAAGACTCCTCCGGAGCCAAGGCGCACCCGACGCAAAAGCC
>JACMNW010000230.1 GCA_014378345.1 Pseudorhodobacter sp.
GCGCCTGACGCCCTTGTGCAATGACCGCTTTGCCTTTCTGCCTGATCGTCTTAAATTTCAGATCAACGGCAATAGCGCGGCCTTATTCCACCAAAGGATCACCACATGACCCATAGCCTTCTGAAACTCCCGCTTGCCGCCTGCACCATTGGTCTGATGCTCACACTTGGTCCTGCGCAGGCCGACCAAACCTATGTCCCCGGCAAAACCCAATACATCGCGGCCTTGGGTCCCAAGTCAGCCAATTCGGGCACGGATGCGCAAACTTGGGGCTTTTGGGCCGTCGATCCCGGCCCGCGTGGCGTCTGGATCAACGACTACGAAAATTTGCTTGAAAATGCGGGTATAGCCCCTGATGGCTGGCAGTTTGACAGTGCAGCCTGGTGGCTGGAAGAACACGGTCTGATGATGGAATCCCCCAGCTTCCCACTTCCAGCCGGGCAATATGTCGTGACAGGCGGGCGGGAAGTGACCTCAGTTCTGACCGTTTCTGCCCCTGACGCGGCTGGAAAACAGTCCTGGAGCCTGCTTAACGGTGCCTCCCTTTATGACGTCACCCACCTTGGTTGCCGCGCCGCCGTTTACACCGCGCAGGCTACAGGTCAATCCTGCACGCCCGATAAAACCAATACAGACGTATTCCCGATGAACCCCGATATCTCGATGCCAGAGGTGGATGGCTGTGCCAAGCAAGATTATCAGGTAATGATTGTGACCGGCATGATGGTGGATAGCTGACAGTTCAATCGCGCCGAACCTGAGCAAACGCCAACTTGGCCTTTTGGTGCCCAGCCGTGTCAAAATTCGCCGGGTTCAGCCACGCCTGATACCCCGCTTTCAGGCGCGGCCAATCCTCGGCGATCATCGCAAACCATGCGGTATCTCGGTTGCGCCCCTTGGTTACCATGTGGTTGCGAAACACGCCCTCATGCGCAAAACCAAATCGCGCCGCTGCACGTTTTGAAGGCTCGTTGCCATTGTTGCACTTCCATTCAAACCGACGGTAACCCAGCGTATCAAACACATGGCCGGCAAACAGATACAGCGCTTCGGTCGCCACGCGGCTGCCCGCAATCGCTGGCCCCCACAGGATATTGCCAATCTCGATCACGCCGTGCACCCGATCAATCCGCATCAACGCCTGCCGCCCCTCGGCCCGCCCCGTGGCCCGGTCAATCACCGCAAAAAACATCGGGTCCGCCGATGCTGAGGCCCGGTCCAACCAAGGCGCGAAATCAGCAAAATTAGCAGGCGTTTCTTCAAACAAATACCGAAACCGATCGTCCGCACCGGGCGCTTGGGCAGACGCAAACAATTCCGCCCCATGCTTGGCCGCGTCCAGCGGTTCCAGCCGCGCATAGCGTCCTTCAAAATTAATCCGCTCAGGCAGCGCTACACCCTGCCATCCTGAAAGATCCGCATTTGCGTCTTGCATCTATGCCGCCACCCTTTGTCTCAACCCGCTGACCACGCTATACCCAACACTTGATACAGCCGCCATTTCGAAACAGCCAAGCGATCTCCGCCTATAGAAGACCGCTTGGCCTAGGGTTGCCAAAACTATTTGTCAGTTATTGGCTGTCACCGGGACGATGATCTGAGAAATTTCGGTAATACGAGACACCGGAATACCGCTTAGGCTAGAATGCTTTTGAATATCGTCTTCGCTTTCGGCCAGATAAACACAAAACGTCTTGTCGCCAGCCACATACGAATGTTGCCACTGGATCGCAGACCCGATGGTTGCCAGCGCTTGGTTAGACGCCCGAGCTGCCCCACAAAGTTCGGTCATTGAAAAATCACCGATCCCGGCAATATCTCGTTCAATCATATAGCGTTTCATAAAGTGCCCTCCTTGTTCGATTGTTTGAAAATAGGCCCGAGAAAAACAGAGTGCGGCATGGGGGACTGGATTCAAAACTCAATTTTCTTTAGTATGGCAAAGATAAACTTTAGATATTTCGCTTAACCTTTTGCGCGCTAAAGGTGGCCTGTTTTGCATCAACGGTGCAGGTGATGTTCCGCTCCGGCTGGGGGCACCTGACTTGCGTATCACATACGGTGAGAACCGGGGTGAGGCTCTTTTATTTGACGTAATTCTGCCTGTGACTGGCCCTGACAACACCCGCCGCATCGCGGATGAGGATGCAGCCCAGCAAATGGAAGGGATGCCACTTCTGCATCTGAAATCACACCAGAACGGCAACCTGCATCCTGGCTGGGTGGAATGGTTTGAAAAATTTGGCCACCGGACCAAAGGCCCAAGCCAGGGAGTGCAGTATCAAAACGCCCGCCTTGCCATCGCCGCGATGCGTGAAAACGTGGGTTTTTTCATCGGCGGTCTGTCTTTATTTTTGGATGATGTCAAAAACGGTGCCGCAGTGCTGCCATTTCCCGTGTCCGAACACCTGAAATCGCCGCACCCCTACCGCCTGCAAATTAGACCAGACGCCGCAAACCGTCCCCAAATTCAAAGGTTCGTCACATGGCTGCGCGCCGAGGCGAAAGAGGCCCAGCGCGAAATAGATCGGTTGATTGGTAGGTAAATCGAAGGGTTAAAAATTCGCTGATATAAGTATGATAAATACACGCTACCAACATCCTACAAACCGCAGCACACGTGTTACTCATCCCCCTGTTTCAATTTCCAGGCCACCTGCCGCAACATTCCATGAAACGTCTGAACCTCTGCCCTTGTCAGATTAAGCCGCGCCCACATGTTCCTCAAACTCAGCTTCATTCCCTCTACTTTCGGCTCCGGATAGAAAAAACCCGCCGCGCCCAGTCTTTCCTCATAATGATCGCCCAACTTTTCAATCTCAACCCTGCTTGCAAATTCTGTGCGGGCGAATTCCATCACTTCCGGGGCCACAATCTCTGTCTGCCGCCGCCATTCGTAACCCAGCAACAGCGCGCATTGCGATAGATTAAGTGACGCAAATTCTGGGTTCACGGGGACTGAAATAATCGCATTCGCCAATACGACATCACTGTTTTCCAGCCCTGCCCGCTCTGGTCCGAACAAAACTGCCACCTTTTTTCCCCCGGCAATCAACCCCTTTGAGACTTCCATCGCCCGTTCTGGCGACAGGATCGGCTTGGTCAATTCCCGGCTCCGCGCGGTTGTGGCGAATACATAGTCGAAATCGGCAATAGCCGCCTTCACATCCGGAAACAGACCGGCTTGATCCAACACCCGCCCCGCCCCGCTGGCCATCGCAACCGCGCGTGAATTGGGCCAGCCATCGCGCGGGTCTACTATCCGCATCCGGTCCAGGCCAAAGTTCAACATTGCCCGCGCCGCACCGCCGATATTCTCGCCCATCTGAGGCCGCACAAGGATAAAGGTCGGCGCGTTCATGCGGGGAAACTTTCTGAGGGAAACTGCGCGCCTGATACGCCGCGCGCCCGCGCCTGACAAGCAGCACGACCAATAGCCAAGCCCCGAAATCTGAGCTAGGACGAACCAGATATTTAAAGGATGCCAGCATGGCCGACGCAGACCGCCCCCAGATCTACCTGATTACCCCACCTGACCTTGATCTTGCCGTGTTTCCTGACCGCCTTGCTGCCGTTTTGGACAGTGCAGATATTGCCTGCATCCGCCTTTCGCTTGCCTCCCACGACGAAGACCGCATCGCCCGTGTTGCCGACGCCTTGCGCGGGGTCGCGCATGCAAGGGATGTGGCGCTGGTTATTGAAACCCATATCTTGATGGTGGAACGGCTTGGTCTTGACGGTGTGCATCTGACGGATGGCGCGCGGTCTATCCGCAAGGTGCGCAAAGATTTGGGCAATGACGCGATTATTGGCGCGTTTTGCGGCATTACCCGGCATGACGGCATTTCAGCCGCCGAAGCGGGCGCGGATTACGTGGCTTTTGGCCCGGTGGGCGAAAC
>JACMNW010000231.1 GCA_014378345.1 Pseudorhodobacter sp.
CGTGCCCTACCTCGGTTGGGTCACCATCGCGGGCGCGTTGAACCTGTCGGTCCTGCAACGCAATCCGGCGTCAGCCTAGTCCTTAAACACCCACCTAGCGCGCCTTGGCACACGCACTGCCAGCATCGGCTTTAACCAGGGCTTGGCAAAACGGGTGAGATCCAGTGCCTCATGCACGCCCGTCGTCACCTCGCCAAACAACTGCGTTTTGACCAGCGACCGCGCATAAAATGGCGCATCCAGCAAAGGCATCACTTGCTGGGGCCGAACCCCAGCATCTGCCCGAGTCTCGCGCCGCAATGCCCACAAGGTCCGCTTGAACGGGGTCAAAGGCGGCGGCGCAATCACCCGTGCCGTGCCATCCCGCGCCACCGTCAACCCCAGTGCCAAAGTCGATCCATCCGCCCTTATCGCATCATAAAAACACGTAGCCCCCGCTTGGGTGGGATACCGCCCCCAGCTCCACGTTTTAAAATCCGCCTCCAGCGCTGCCGTGCCGAAATTGGCGTCGAAATACCCATGTCCCTGCCAGCGATTGCCTTGTGTCAGGTCCACCTCGATATGCGCCGTTGGCGCAAAGGGCCGCCAGATATGCCGTCCGTCCGGCGTCAGCGCCACCTCAATATCCGTTACCGCAGCGGGTGTCAGGGTGATGCGTCCCTTCACACGGGTCACCATTGGCGGCGCACCAACTTCATCAATATCAATCACCAACTGCCGCCCGTTCCATTGCATTTTACTGGGGCCAACCTCAAACGTATCGCGGTTTTGGCGCAGCGCGCTTCGCCCCCGGTCCGTCATGGTAAACCGCCCGCCGGGCCCGTAGGTCGCCACGTTGATGCAAGCGTGATTCTGCGGATCGCGCCGCCCCGACCAGCCATACCAAGGTGAGAATACCGATCCGATAAACCCTATGACCGAAACGGCCCGCGACCCATCATCCGAGACACCATCGACATACCACCACGCGTATCCGTCGGGGCCGACTTCGACGCGGAAGTCAGGTCGCTGATCATCGCCTCTGCCGCGTGCTGGCCCGACAGCGCCGCCATCGGCACCCCCGCGCCCGGATGGCAGCCGCCCCCCGCCAGATACAGCCCCGGCAGTGCCGTTCGCGCCGTGGGGCGTTGAAAACTGGCCAGCATCCCCTCCGGGCTGCGCCCGTAAATCGCCCCCATGGACCCCGGAAACATCTGCGCCAAATGGTGTGGTGTGGTTAACGCGGACAAGTCCGGTTCGGGTTCGAGCGTCAGCCCTATTCGCCTCAATATCTGTAAGGTTTTGGTGCGACAATGCGTAGCCTCCTCAGGGTCTTGGGTGCCTTGGTGCGTCAAAGCTGGGGCGTTTAAGATAATCTCAATCCTTTCCTTCCCCGCGGGAAAGGTTTTTTTTGCACGGTCTTCGGCGCAAAGGTAAACGGTCGGCTCGGTTGGCAGCTGTCCTTGGCCAATCGGCCCGAATTCAAGGCGCGGGTCCGCGCTGAAAAACACATTGTGATGCATCAATTCGCGCGCCACCGGCCCGCCAAGCTTTGCTGCAAAAGACCACACCTGCGCCGACAGGCTTCGGGGCATGGTGGCCGCGCGGGGCAGGGCCATCTGCACCCCATCCCCCAACAATCCGGCAGTCAAAGCCGCAGGGTCGCCGTTGAACACCACATGCCCACAGGCCAAACTGCGCCCATCCGCCAGTTGCACGCCAGACACCCGCCCAGACTGCCGCAAAATCCGGGCCACCGATGTACCAAGGTGCAGCGTCACGCCCTTACGTGCCGCCAACCCCGCCAGTGCCAGTGCCAGCCCGTGCATGCCACCGTCAACCGCCCAAACTCCACGTGCCTCCGCCTGCCAGATTAAGGCCAAAACCGCTGGCGAGTGACCGGGCCGCCCCCCCACATAAGTAGCATAGCGGCCGAACAGTTGCTGCAAGCGCGGATCACCGAAATAGCGCGCGACGAACCGATCCAGACTGACCCCCGGCATCAACGCGGGCCACAGCCGAGGCGACGCCATCGCGGCCTTGACTATGGCCGCAATGTCAGGCCGGGCCGCCCGCATAACTGGCCCCTCAAACGCATTATATAACGCCGCCGTCGCCGCGTGGAACCGCAGAAATCCCTTGGCTTCCGTTGGCCCGGCAAACGCCTCAATCGCCGCAGCACTCATTTGCGGATCGCTGAACAAATCCAACCGCGACCCATCCGGCCACCAATGCCTTGCCAGCAACGGCTGGGGCAGCAGCGTCAGATGATCCTCCAACCGCTCCCCTGCCAACGTGAACAGATCATCAAACACCCCGCGCAGCGTCAGGACAGTCGGCCCCGCATCCACCGGCCCCGCATCAGACGACACCGTGCGCATCTTGCCGCCGGGGCTTGCAGCCGCCTCAACCAGCGTCACCTGCTGCCCTGCCACCGCCAGCCGAATGGCCGCCGCAAGTCCGCCCATGCCCGCGCCGATCACCACCACCTGTTCACTGACTGAGTTCATCGGCCCAGTTTTGCGCCGGATACCGAATTCTGTAAAGTTGCAATTACAGAAAAGGTGTAAGATTTGATTTACACATGACCCCGAACGGTGCAAGACTGCAAACAACAGAAATCCACCTAGGGGCGAAACATGCCATTAAGCGCGCGGATTGAGGCAGCAGTTTCTGCGGCGATTGCCATAGGACAGGGCCAGCACGACAAGGATGCCCCCAAACGCTTGGCCGCCGCCTTGGATTACGCCGTCACCCCCGGCGGTGCCCGCATTCGCCCGACAATTCTGCTGTCAGTCGCCATGGCCTGCGGCGACGATCGCCCCGCGCTGTCCAATGCCGCCGCAGCTGCATTAGAACTGATCCATTCCGCCAGCCTTGTGCATGATGATCTGCCAGCATTTGACGATGCCGATATGCGGCGCGGCAAGCCTTCGATGCACCGTGCTTATGGTGAGCCTTTGGCCGTGCTGGCGGGTGATAGCCTGATTGTTTTGGCGTTCGAAGTGCTGGCCCGCGCTGGCACCGCTGCCCCCGACCGCGCGCTGTCGTTGATTCGGGTGCTGGCGCAGCGCACCGGAATGCCGATGGGAATTTGTGCCGGGCAGGGCTGGGAAAGCGAGGCTAAGATCAATTTATCGGCCTATCACCGCGCCAAAACCGGCGCGCTGTTTATTGCCGCCACCCAGATGGGCGCTATTGCGGCTGGCCAAGACCCGGAGCCGTGGGAAGAATTGGGCTCTCGGATTGGTGAGGCGTTTCAGGTGGCTGATGACCTGCGTGATGCGATTTGCGATGCGGAAATTTTGGGCAAACCGGTGGGCCAAGACGCGCTTCATGCGCGGCCGAATGCGGTGGCAGAACTGGGCGTTCAGGGTGCTGTGCGGCGGTTGAAGGATATTCTGGGTGGGGCGATTGCATCTATCCCATCCTGCCCCGGTGAGGCGTTGTTGGCCGAGATGGTCCGCCGCTATGCCGAAAAAATGACGCCGCTGGCGCTGAGCCAGTCTGCCACGGTTTCCTACCCTGCCGCCAGTGGCGCGCGGGCCTAAGATGGCCGATACTCGTCTTGATGGCACGCAGCCGTCGGGGATGAAAAATAGAGGATCGGGCTGGCTGGTGCGGCTGGCCGGATCGACCCGCGTGCACCGTATGATGGCGCGGGTGCCGGGAATAAAATATTTGGTGCGGGCCGAGGGGCGCGCGCTGTTTGATATTCTGGCTGGCTTTGTTCACAGCCAGGCTTTGCTTGCGATAGTGGAGCTTGATGTGCTGAATTTGCTGCAAGATGGGCCGATGTCGGCGGAAAATCTTGCGCCCAAGTGCAAACTTACCGTCGACCGGATGCAGCTTTTGTTACAGTCGGCTGCGTCATTAGGATTGCTGAAACGGCGGCGCGACGGGCGCTTTGCATTGTCGGTGCGTGGTGCGGCTTTTCTGACCGTGCCGGGGCTGGAGGCGATGGTGCGCCATCATCCGGTTTTGTACCGCGATCTGGCCGATCCGGTGGCGTTTTTGCGCGGCGAAACCTCGCCTGAGTTGGCCCAATTTTGGCCTTATGTCTTTGGCGCAGGCGGGGCGACCGATACTGCAGTAACGGCGCTTTATTCTGGCCTGATGGCGGATAGTCAGGGGCTGGTGGCTGAAGACACATTACAGCTGGTTGATCTGTCTGGCGTCAAGCGGTTGTTGGATGTGGGCGGTGGCACGGGGGCTTTTCTGATGGCGGTAGCACAGAAATATCCAAGCCTTAACATTGGGTTGTTTGATTTACCCGTTGTTGTTGAAGGTGCAGGTGTGCATATGGCCCGTGCGGGTGTGACCAACCCGCTGACCATTCATTCGGGGTCGTTTCGCGACGATCCGTTACCGACAGGATCGGATGCGATCAGCCTGATACGGGTGCTGTATGATCATGCCGATGCCACTGTCACAAAGCTGCTTCAAGCTGTCTTTATAGCCTTGCCGCCGGGTGGGTTGCTGATCGTGTCAGAGCCGATGTCGGGTGGGGCCGCACCGGACCGTGCGACTGATTCCTACTTTGCGTTTTACACTGCCGCGATGCAGACCGGACGCACACGGTCGGGGGCGGAAATTGCGGGGCTGATGGCAGATGCCGGGTTCGCCGACATCGCTGTTATCAAAGGTTTTCGTTCCTTTGTGACGTCGGTGGTTACAGCGCGTCGGCCTAAATGACAGTCGTTTATAAATAACTGTCTAATTTAGTTGACAGTACCTCATGTCTCAGTAAAGTTACACATAAGGTCAGACGATAACCGCCAAGTCCAAGACTTAGGGAAGGGCGGTGCGGCTGATGGGGAAGGGAATTCGAATGCAGACGACCGCTGTCATCTTGTCTGGGCCAAAGGATCTGGGGCTTGGTTGTCTTGGATTGGTGGACCCCACAGCAGGTGATCTGGTCGTTGAAATTGCGCATTCCGGGATTTCCACCGGCACCGAAAAACTGTTTTGGTCAGGCACGATGCCGCCGTTTCCGGGCATGGGCTACCCCTTGGTTCCAGGCTATGAGGCTTGCGGCGAAGTGGTGGAAGCTGCCCCTGAAACCGGTTTCAGAGTTGGTGACACAGTCTTTGTTCCGGGGGCAAATTGCTTTGCCGATGACGCGGGCGGCCCGGTACGCGGGTTGTTTGGCGGGGCGCCTTCGCGCTTGGTCACTTCCGCCAAGCGCGCAGTGCGGATTGATGCAGGTTTGGGTGCCGAAGGTGCGCTTTTGGCGCTGGCTGCAACGGCGCGGCATGCGCTGGCTGGATTTAACACTGCCTTGCCGGATTTAATTGTTGGACATGGCACTTTGGGGCGGTTGTTGGCGCGGCTGACGGTTGCGGCTGGTGCGCCTGCGC
>JACMNW010000232.1 GCA_014378345.1 Pseudorhodobacter sp.
CCCTCCAACCGCCTGAAATGGGTCGCGGGCATTCTCGTTATCGGCTACGCGATCATCACCTTGCTGCCCTTGATATGGATCATTGCCACGGGTTTCAAAACCCCGTCCGATGCCATCGCCTATCCGCCCAAAGTGCTGTTTTCGCCGTCACTTGAAGGCTACGTGAATCTGTTCACATCCCGCACCCGGATTGCCCCGGAAGACTTGGCCCTTCTGCCCGCGCCGACCACGTTTTACGATACCATCGTGCGCAAATACGACATGGTGATCACCGGGCCCTCGCGCTACGGCGAACGGTTCGTGAATTCGGTGATCATCGGCTTTGGCTCCACCTTCCTGTCAGTGTTCCTTGGCACCATCGCCGCCTACGCATTTTCCCGCCTGAAGGTGCCGCTCAAGGACGACCTTCTGTTCTTCATCCTGTCCACCCGGATGATGCCCCCCATCGCCGTCGCGATCCCGATATTCCTGATGTACCGCCAGCTGGGCCTGAACGACACGCATCTTGGCATGATCCTGCTTTACACGGCCGTGAACCTGTCACTGTCGGTCTGGCTGCTGAAAGGCTTCATGGACGAAATTCCACTGGAATATGAAGAGGCGGCCTTGGTCGATGGCTATTCCCGCTTTCAAGCCTTCTACAAAGTTGTCCTTCCCCAAGCAGCCACCGGCATCGCATCAACCGCCATCTTCTGCCTGATCTTTGCCTGGAACGAATACGCCTTTGCCGCTTTGCTGACCTCTGGCACCGCCCAAACCGCACCGCCGTTCATCCCCACCATCATCGGCACCGGCGGCAAAGACTGGCCTGCTGTGGCCGCCGGGGCGACCATATTCCTAGTGCCAATAATGGTGTTCACCATCCTTCTGCGCAAACATTTGCTGCGTGGCATCACCTTCGGCGCGGTGCGCAAATGATGCAAACTTCGTATGCACGCAAAAAGCACGCAAAAAGCACGCCGATAACACAGCGAAAGGCAGGATCATGAGCAACTTTATCTCCGGCATTCTGCGCCTGCGCCGTGGCCCTTGGGAAAACCTGGCCACCGTTCTTATCGCCCTTGGCGTCTTCATGCTGATGCAGCCCTTCGCGCTTTGGGCCTTCACCTGGTCCTTCGTCGTCACCCTTACCGGCACCGTGATGTTCATCATCACCAGCCATTTTCCGGAATAACCATGGCCGAAATTGTCATCAAAAACCTGCGCAAGGAATTCGGCGCATTCACTGCGGTAAAGGGGTCGTCCTTCACCATCAAAGACGGTGAGTTTTTCATGCTGCTGGGGCCATCCGGCTGCGGCAAAACCACGACTTTGCGCATGATCGCAGGCCTCGAGTTGCCCACCAGTGGCGAAGTTTGGCTTGGCGGTGAAGAGGTTAGCCAAAAACCCGCCAGCCAGCGTGACATCGCCTTCGTGTTCCAGATGTTCGCACTGTATCCGCATATGAACGTGCGCAAGAACATCTCTTACCCCCTCTACAGCCAAGGTATGCCAAAGGCGCAAGTACAGGCCAAAGTTGCCGAAGTCGCCCGCATTTTGGGAATTGAATCTATTCTGGATCGCCCCGTCGGCGGCCTGTCCGGTGGCGACCGGCAACGTGTGGCCCTAGGCCGCGCAATCGTCCGTAATCCGAAGGCTTTCATGATGGACGAACCGCTTGGCGCGTTGGATGCCGAGTTTCGCGAACACATGGCCGAAGAACTGCGCGCCCTGCATGACCGGATGGGGGCGACTACGGTTTATGTAACCCATGACCAACTTGAAGCCATGCAAATGGGTGACAAGATTGTCGTTATGAATCATGGGGTTGTCGAACAGTTTGGCACGCCGCAGGAAATCTACGATCACCCCGCCACCCTGTTTGTGGCCGATTTTATCGGCTCCCCTTCGATGAATTTCATGCGCTATGACGGCGCAATCAACGCCGGGCAAAGCTCGGTCACCCTTGGCGGAACGGAAATTGCCACCCCCGAAATTCAGGATACCGTGGCACCACGCGCCTTGGTCCTTGGTGTCCGGCCCGAACATATTCACCTGTCCGACAGCGGTAATTACCGCGGCCAGATTGAGGCGGTTGAATACCTCGGCACCACACAAATCGTCACCATGGCCGCCGCCCATGGCCGCCTGAAAGCCCGCATTCCAGCAGGGCAGGTGGCACGGGTAGGCGAGGTGGTCGCGCTCAATTTCACTGCCTCAACTCTCGCTGTTTTTGATGGCACGACTGGCCGCGCACTTCGCACCGCCGCAAATGCGGGGGTCTATCATGGCTGAAGTTTCACTCGACAGTTTGGGCAAGAAATTCGGCCAGACTCAAGCGCTTAGCGACGTATCTTTCACCATTCCCGATGGTGCGTTCGTGGTCCTGCTTGGGCCCACCGGGGCGGGTAAAACCACCACTTTGCGCCTGATCGCGGGGCTTGATAAACCCGACGCGGGCGACATCAAAATTGATGGCTACTCGGTCTTGGCCGACACCCCCGCACAGCGCGATGTGGCCATGGTGTTCCAACAATACTCGCTTTATCCGCACCTGACCGTGCGCGATAATCTGGCCTTTCCGCTTCGGTCGCCGGTGCTGAATGTGCCCGCGCCCGAGATTGCCGAAAGGGTTGCAAAGGTCGCCGCCGTCCTGCAAATCGCCCATAAACTTGATAACAAAGCCACGCAACTTTCGGGCGGCGAAATGCAGCGCGTCTCCATCGGTCGCGCCCTTATCCGTAGCCCGCGCATCTATCTGATGGACGAGCCGTTATCGTCGCTGGATGCCAAGCTCCGCGCCGACTTGCGGGTCGAGTTAAAACGTATTCACAGTGAAATGGGCGCGACGTTCCTCTATGTCACACACGACCAGATTGAGGCGATGACAATGGCCACCCATGTCGGGGTGCTGGACCAAGGCCGTCTTGTGCAATTCGGCAGTCCTCGGGAAATTTATGAAGATCCGGTAAGCACTTACGTGGCGACCCGCCTTGGCCAGCCGCGTATCAATCTTGCCCCCGCTGATCTTTTTGGTAACGCGCCGCTTGGGGCTGCTCAGATCGGTTTGCGCCCAGAACACATCGCCATTGGTGCAGGCAAAACTGCCACCGTAAAGCGCGTGGAACATTTGGGCGACCAAACCCGCCTGCACTTGTCCTGTAATGGTCATAATCTGATCACTTTGACCGATGTGCATACGCCAATGGTGCAGGGCGAAACCATCGCGATCCAGCCCCAAAACCCGCTTTGGTTCGACGCCAGCGGCAACCGTATTCGTTAAGGGAGGCACCAATGAGCCAATTCATAAACAGCAAAGAAACACTGGTGACCGAGGCGATCGACGGCATGATCCGCGCCTCCAACGGCCAACTTGCCCGGCTTGACGGCTATCCGCATATCAAGGTGGTCGTCCGCGCCGATTGGGACAAAAGCAAGGTGGCGTTGGTGTCGGGCGGTGGGTCGGGGCATGAACCAAGTCACGCAGGTTTTGTAGGGCAGGGGATGCTGACCGCCGCTGTTTGCGGCGATGTTTTTGCCAGCCCTTCAGTCGATGCCGTGCTTGCTGGCATTCTTGCTGTTACTGGCAAAGCTGGCTGCCTGTTGATCGTGAAAAACTATACCGGAGATCGGCTGAACTTCGGCCTTGCCGTTGAACGTGCCCGCGCCTTCGGCCTGAAGGTTGCGATGGTGATTGTCGATGATGATGTAGCCTTGCCAGAACTGCCGCAAGCG
>JACMNW010000233.1 GCA_014378345.1 Pseudorhodobacter sp.
CTGCCATCGCCAAAATTGGTACCCCCTCGATCTTGAAAACCACGCGCCTTGGCTACGATGGCAAGGGTCAGGCCCGCCTGATCGCCCCGAATGATGCGCCCACCGCATGGAATACCATGCAGGGCGCGCCCTCGGTGCTGGAAGGTTTTATCGACTTCACACATGAGGTTTCTGTCATCGCCGCCCGTGCCCTCGACGGATCGGTTGCCTGCTATGACCCCGGCGAAAACGTGCATCGCTCGGGCATTCTGCACACTACCACCGTTCCCGCCCGTCTGACGGCCAACCAACACACCGATGCCGTGCTGATCGCCGCCCGCATCCTGACAGCGCTGGATTACGTGGGTGTCATGGGGGTCGAATTGTTCGTCACCCCAACCACGGTCATCATCAACGAAATTGCCCCCCGCGTGCACAATTCCGGCCATTGGACGCAGAACGGCTGTGCTGTGGACCAGTTTGAGCAACACATCCGCGCCATCACCGGCTGGCCTTTGGGCGACGGGTCGCGCCATTCTGACGTGGTGATGGAAAATTTGATCGGCGATGATATCCTGCGCGTGCCCCAAATTGCCGCAGAACGCCACACCGCGCTGCATTTGTACGCCAAAGCCGACGCCAACCCGGGCCGCAAGATGGGCCATGTCAACCGGATTGTGGCACAGGGGTAAACAGGACACCGATCGCACTGCCTGTGGATGCATTGAGCCCTTTTGCGACATTCGTCCACAGGGGTATCGGGCTGCCAACCGTTTTGCTCCGCTACGGTCCACGATCAACGCCGATACACCAATTCATTCTGTTTGCGCAGTGGATGAGTTTGTGGTGGATAGAGCAACTACTTCAGGTCTGAAAGTTTTGCCATGATCCCGCCCGACATCCGCGAAATGACGAGCGACGACGATGTAGAGGTCGTTCGCGTGATGCTGCGAAGCTATGTGCAGTGGCTGTTCGATGCCTTTCCAGACGAGACTGAAGACCTGTGCTCCTACTACAGTCCCAAAAGGCTGCAAGAGGCACTGAACGAAGTTGCAGCGAAGTTCGTTCCTCCGATCGGCATTGCACTGATTGTTCGGATCGAGGGTCGCCCGGTCGGTTGCGTGTTCGCACATCCCATCGAACCGGGTATTGCGGAAATGAAGCGCCTCTTCGTTCTGCCATCTGCGCGAGGCAGGGGTTTGGGGCGTGCGCTGATTGAGGCGATTATTGCGAGGATGGGTGCATGGGGTCACCCTACCATCCGGCTTGACACAGCTGTTTTCCTGAAAGACGCGATTGCACTTTACCGCCGAATGGGTTTTGTGGAGATCGAACCCTACATCTCCCTCCCGCCCGATACCGACAAGACAGCCGTCTTCATGGAGTTGCGTCGCTGAGGGATTGCGGTCAAGAGCGTTTGGAAATGCACAAGATATTGTTGGATTGACCCGCCTTGAAGCAGTCGGGTCGGCAGACGAGCCCTAAACCTTGGCATTTGAACAGGCGTTGATTTCGTCAGGCTTAACACATTTCCATAAATGGCCTGTGATCCAACAATAGTCGGACAATAGCCCAACAGGGCGGCTTCGACTCGCTTAGCCGCCGTTCACATCACCGATCCCATACGTACGCGCAGCGCACTCCGCCCCAAACCGTCACGCCTCGGGCGAATCCGTATCCACCTGCCCCAGTTTCAAATTCCCGCGCGCCGCCGTCGCAAGCATCTGATATTTCATGCGAAACTGGTCCAGCATCCGCTCATCCATTTCTTCCAGATCAAGCAAAGCATTGTGCGCCCCCGCCGTTGCCCGGATCAATTCATCCAGCTTTATCTGTATCGCGGTAGTATCGCGGTTCTGGGTATTCTGGATCAAAAACACCATTAGAAACGTGATGATCGTGGTGCCGGTGTTGATCACAAGCTGCCATGTATCACTGAACCCAAACAACGGACCGGTCACGATCCAAATCGCAATCACCCCGACCGCCAGCAAAAACACAATCGGCTTGCCGCAAAACCGCGATACTGCCTTGGATATGGCCGCGTAGCCGCCGAAATTACCCATACTGTTCCCCCACGATCAGTTGCCGCCCAAAACCTTGTCCACCGCATCGCCTACCGCCTCGCCGTAGGTGATGGTCGGATCAAACGCGCCGGTTTCCAGAAACCGCAATGTCTGTTCAATCACCACCGGATTCAGCATCATAAACGTATGCGTCACCGGCAAAGCGATGAAATCCGTCATCCCCGCCACCCGCGTGCTGGTAACCGAAACCTTGCCATCATCGGCGCCTGGAATAATCGCCGAATAGACCGGGTTCACCGACCGGGTGCCCGCAATCACCCCAAGCTCATAATCCGGCACGGGCAACCCACGCGGTACATCGTCACTGCCGGTGCCAAGCTGCAAACCCGCAGGCCCGTTCACCCATTGAAACGCGCCAATCTCGCCAAAAGCATCCACCAATTCCGACCCTTGGTTTGGCGGGGCCAACATCACAACGCGCCCCATATTGGCGGGGCGGTGATCGCCCAACCAAACCCGCGCCAGAATACCGCCCATCGAATGCGTAACGATGTTCACCCGCGCATCGCCGCACTGTGCCACTGCCGGGCCCACATAATCCATCGCCAGCGAAGCAATATCCGCCTCGGTTGACGGATAGCCTTGGTTGATCACCACATACCCCTTGGCCTCAAGCGCCGCCTCCATCGCCAGCAGCGACGCCTCACTGCGCGCCAAACCATGCAGCAATACCACACAATCTGCGTGCGCGTGCAGGGGCGCGATGGCAGCCAAGGCCAAAATCCATTTCATCGGTGTATTAAAGCGCATCCTCTGTGTGCCGCAAGCCCCCGGCATAGGACTTGCCCGCGCTGCCCATGCTGATAAACAACGCTGCCGGGTGCTTTTGCCCGGAATTCTCAGGGCGGGGCGAAATTCCCCACCGGCGGTATAGCCCGCGAGCGCCTTGGTTTTGGCAACAAATCCTTGGGTCAGCAGATCCGGTGTAACTCCGGGGCCGACGGTATAGTCCGGATGAAAGAGAATGGTCAGGCTCCGGTTCCCCCGTTGGCAGTCTTCTGGCTGGCCATTTGGGGTATGGGTGCGCGTCCTTTCACCCTGATTGATGTGGGTCTTGAAAGGAGACAGACATGAATCAGACGACCGCTGCCCCGCTAAAGGGCGCAATTTTCATGGTGTTGGCAGGCATCGCCTTTGCCGCCGCCAACGCCATCACCTGGACTGTCACCTACAAATTGGGCTTCAAGGCGCAGTCAGATGCATTTTGGCAATATGCGATCGCGACGGCATTTTCGCTGCCCTTCATCTGGAAACAAGGGCTGGCGGCCATGAAAACCCGCCACCCCGTTCTGCACGGCCTTCGCATCGCGTTATCGGTGCTTGGCGTGCAAGCCTTCACCCAAGCCTTTGCAAGCGGCATGGCCCCGTGGCATGTGGTGGCACTGGTGATGACATCACCGTTTTTCGTGATGATCGGGGCGGCCATGTTTCTGGGTGAACGGGTCACACCAAACCGATGGGCAGCGGCAACCATGGGCTTTGCCGGGGCGATGATCCTGCTGCGCCCTTGGGAAGGCGACATCACTCTTGCCACGCTATACCCGCTGGTCGCCGCAATCTGCTGGGGCGGCGCATCACTGATCACCAAACGCCTGACCCGGGATGAGACGCAAACCTCGATCACCCTGTGGCTATTGGTGCTGCTGGCCCCGATCAACGGCCTGTTTTCCTTGCAAGCGGGGTTCGAGCTGCCAACAGGGCAAATCCTGTGGCTCTTGCTGATCGGCGGCGTGATGATGTTTGCCGCCCAACATTGCCTGACGCTGGCCTATGCAGCGGCAGACGCGGCCTTTGTGCAGCCATTTGATGATCTGAAGCTGTTCGCCAATATCGCGGTCAGCTGGCTGGTGCTGGGCTTTGCGCCCGAAGGATCGTATTGGTTGGGCATAGCCCTTATTCTTGCGGGGTCGCTCTATCTCTTGTGGTCCGAACGCGGCGGCCAAGCTGCGGCCCTTCCTGCATAACCACTTGACGCGGGCAGTCTGGCGTCCCAGCCTGCCCGCATGTCCAAACGCACACCCCGCCTCGCCGCCCGCGCGCTTATCTTGATCGACAATCGCCTGCTTCTGGTCAACGCCTACGGAGGCGGCATATCCGATCTGTGGTGTGCCCCGGGTGGCGGCGTGCATCCCGGTACATCCCTGCCCGACAATCTGATCCGCGAAGTGCATGAGGAAACCGGCCTGACCATCACCGTGGGCCTGCCCGCCCTGATCAACGAATTCCACGATCCTGCATCAGGGTTTCACCAGGTCGACATCTACTTTCACTGCCAGATCGCCAGCGGCCAGCTTGATCCCACCTGGCGCGAGCCCCAAGGCGTTGTCACAGACCGCCGCCTGTTCGCGCAGCCAGACCTCGCTGATATCCGCTATAAACCTGACAGCCTTCCGAATGCCACCTGGGGCAAAATCGTGCTTTACGATCCGCTAGAGGTGATCGTCCGATGATCCGAACACTTGTTGCCGATGCTGATTTCGACATCGTGCGGGATTTGTTCATCCGTGCTGCTGACTATGTACTGCTCGCAGCCGGCCAGCTGCCCGGCGATGCTGAAGTGTCCGATTTCTTCACAGGCGCACCATCTGGCACAGACCCCGCCAAATCCCTGCACCTTGGCCTGTTCGCACCAGACGGACAGCTTGTTGCCATAGCCGGGGTCATCTTTGGCTTCCCGAACCCCGACGATGCCTATATCGGACTTTTGCTGATCGACCCCGACCATCGCGGCAAACGACTTGGGCAACACATGGTGGATCACATATGCACCGCCACCAAAACCCAAGGGGCTGCCCGCATCCTGATCGCTGTGCTGGCAGAAAACGAGAAAGCACACCGCTTTTGGTCCAAAATGGGCTTTACCGAGGAAATGCGAAGCCTACCCAAACAGATCGGCACAAAAATACAAATCCAGATTCGCATGGTTCGCCCGCTTTGACATACCCGCTTTAACGACGCATAAAACTAGCCACTGCCACCCCACCCAACACCAAGGCCGACGCCAACGCAAACCGCAGGCTAATACCTTCGCTGAGCAGCATGGCCCCCGCCCCTGCCGCCATTAATGGCACCGTCAGCTGTGCCACCCCAGCCCGCGCCGCCCCC
>JACMNW010000234.1 GCA_014378345.1 Pseudorhodobacter sp.
GGGGGCACATATGTGCTTCATCACGGCGGGTATGGGTGGGGGCACAGGTACCGGGGCGGCGCCAATCATCGCGCAAGCAGCGCGCGAACTGGGCGTGCTGACCGTGGGCGTGGTGACCAAGCCGTTCCAGTTTGAGGGCAACAAACGGATGCGCCAGGCTGATGAAGGCATCGAGGCGTTGCAAAAGGTTGTGGATACGCTGATCATCATTCCGAACCAGAACCTGTTTCGTCTGGCCAATGAGAAGACCACGTTTACCGAAGCGTTCGCGCTGGCGGATGATGTGCTTTATCAAGGCGTCAAGGGTGTGACCGATCTGATGGTGCGGCCCGGCCTGATCAACCTCGATTTCGCCGATGTCCGCGCCGTGATGGACGAGATGGGCAAAGCGATGATGGGTACCGGCGAGGCATCGGGCGAAGACCGCGCCGTGCAGGCCGCCGAAAAGGCCATCGCCAACCCGCTGCTGGACGAAATTTCGTTGCACGGGGCCAAGGGTGTGTTGATCAACATCACCGGCGGTTATGACCTGACGCTGTTTGAGTTGGACGAAGCGGCGAATATCATCCGCGAAAAGGTTGATCCGGACGCAAATATCATTGTGGGGTCCACGCTGGATACCACGATGGAAGGCATGATCCGGGTATCGGTTGTGGCAACTGGTATTGATGCGGCCAAGGTACGTGACGAAGTGCCGGTGGCGCGCCGGTCCATGGCGGCCCCTTTGCCGCCAGCCACCCATGCGCCAGTGGCAGCGCCGCGCCGGGAACCTGTTGTGGCCACGCCAGTGATGACCGAAGCAGAAGCTGTAACCCTGGGGCTGTTTGATGCAGCGGTCCCGCATGCAGCAGATGAATTTGATGCAGACGCAGATGATTACGCAGATATGCCAGCCCCGGCATACCGCCCGCAACCAGCGGTGCAACAACGGGTGCCTGCCCCCCAGATTGACGCGGATGCAGCAGAATTTGTAGCACCGCGCCCACGCAGTGCAGGAACGCCGTCACCCGAAGCCTTGGCGCGTCTGCAAGCAGCGGTTAGCAAATCGCCGATGAACCGCCCCGGCATGGCTGCACAAGCGCCCCGGGCCGCCGTCCCGGCACCTGCGCCACGCCCCATCGCAGACAAACCGCGGTTCGGGATTGGGTCTTTGATCAACCGGATGGCGGGCAATCTGGAGCCGCAGGCAGACCGCAGCCCCGCGCCGCGCCAGCAGCCACCCGTAACCAGTTATGATGATGAACCTGAACTGAGTGCGGATCAGGAACGTATTGAGATACCTGCCTTTCTGCGTCGGCAGGCAAACTAATATTTTGTGACAGTGTTGGAAAAAAGGTCTGGGAAACCGGACTTTTTTTCGTTTCAGATCAACGGCTTGTAAGTTGAACTTAAGGTTGACATACAGCGTTACAATCTGTGAGTTGAGATCGCGCAACAGGCGGCTTAGATAAACCCAATGTTAATAGTTATCTTGTTTGCGAAATAATTTACAATGAACGGAGCGTTACGTGCAGAGCACGCTTAAATCAGCGGCCACATTTACCGGCTTTGGGTTGCATTCCGGGGCGCCTGTTCGGATGGTGGTTATGCCTGCGTCTGCCGACTATGGCATATGGTTTCGCCGTACAGATGCGGCGGCGCGTGGGGGAATGGTTGCAGCACGTTGGGATTCGGTTGTGCCTTCGCGGTTGTGCACTCTGGTGGCAAATCAAGCCGGGGTTCAGGTATCCACAATTGAACATTTGATGGCAGCGCTTGCGGGCTGCGGCATTCACAATGCGTTGATTGAGATTGATGCAAGCGAAGTGCCTATCCTTGACGGGTCGTCTGTGCCCTTCGTGCAGGGGTTTTTGGCGCGTGGATTGCAAATGCAGGCCAGCCCCATTCGGGCGATCAAGGTTTTGAAATCTGTTGAGGTGCGTGACGGCGATGCTATGGCGCGGCTTGACCCGTCTGACACCATGGAAATGGATTTCCGCATTGATTTTGACGATGCCGCGATTGGGCAGCAACACAAAACTATGAGTTTGGCAAATGGCGCATTTGTGCGCGAATTGTGTGACAGCCGGACGTTCTGCCGCCAGATTGATGTGGATGCCATGCGCGCAAAGGGTTTGGCATTGGGTGGCAACCTGCACAATGCTGTTGTGTTTGAAGGTGATACCGTGCTTAGCCCCGGCGGTTTGCGCCATGCTGATGAACCGGTGCGCCACAAAATGCTGGACGCGCTGGGTGATCTGGCGTTGGCCGGTGGGCCGATGTTGGCGCGCTATACCGGCGTCAGGGCGGGGCATGCGCTGACAAACCAATTGCTGCGCGCGCTGTTTGCAACACCGGGCTCCTTTGCCATGGTGGATTGCGGGCCACTGGCCGGATTGCAACTGCCCGGTGTGGGCGTGCACCGTGCCGATATTCCCGCAGTTGCATAAGCAAGTCTGAAATCGATAAAGGCGTTTTGCGCACCGGATTTTTCTGTGCTAGGACCAAGCAAACGCGGGTGACAGTGCTTCGGCATGGGCATCACAGGTAAGGCATGGGGTAGGCTTAATATGGCAGCCGGAAAGATTGGCGCGCAACTGATTGGCACGGCGCTGCTTGTGGCAATGCTTGGGGCCTGCGCAAAGAAGACGGACGAACGCCCGTTAGACAGTTATACTGCCGAAGAAATTTATAAACGCGGCGAGTTCGAGCTGAACGCAAATCCAAAGCCAAAAGAGGCTATCCGCTATTTCCAAGAGGTGGAACGGCTTTATCCCTATACCGAATTTGCCAAGCGTGCCTTGATCATGCAGGCGTTCAGCCACCACAAGGCAAAAGAATACGAAGAGGCGCGCGGTGCCGCCCAACGCTTCCTCGACCTTTATCCGGCGGATGAAGATGCGGCCTACGCGCAATATCTGATGGCGCTGTCCTATTACGACCAGATTGATGAAGTGGGCCGCGATCAGGGCCTGACCTTCCAGGCACTGCAAGCGTTGCGGGTGGTGATTGAGCAGTACCCGGATAGTGAATATGCCAAATCGGCAACTTTGAA
>JACMNW010000235.1 GCA_014378345.1 Pseudorhodobacter sp.
AGGCGCAGGATCACGCCACACAATGGCTGTGGACTTATAACAACGACCGCCCGAACATGGGCATCGGCGGCATCACACCCGCCCAGAAACTGAAAATGGCCGCGTAAATTCTACAAATGCACCCCGTTAAAAATGGGGGGATTACCGTGCAATACGTTCAACATTCTTGCCATGGCTGAAATGTCATTAGCTAGAGCGATTCTGCGCCATCAATTACCAAGGCATGACCGGTCATGAAGGCGGATCTGTCTGACGCCAAAAACACGATGCCGTCAGCAATTTCTGCGGCAGTGCCAAACCGGGCCATCGGGATCGCGCGTTCGATGTAGCTTTCAAGTGCGGAGCGGCTGCCCATCTGCTGCTCAAACCCTGCGTTGAAAATCGTGTCTATAAAGCCGGGGCAAAGCGCGTTGCAGCGGATATTGTAGCGGGCGTAATCAACCGCGATCTGTTTGGTCATTGCGATGACAGCATGTTTGGTGGTGGCATAAGCGATCATTTCCCGGTCGTATTGCACACCAGAGTTTGACGCGGTGACGATGATGGAGCCACGCCCCTGCGGTTGCATCAGTTCCATCGCGGCCTTTGCTGCCACGAAATGCGCGCGCACATTCACCCGCCAGGACGCATCCATCTGATCGACGGTGACTTGATCCAGCCGGCCGGGTATCTGAATACCGGCGTGAGAATGCAGAATATCGAGGCTACCGTGCCGCTGAGCTGCGCTTTTTAGCGCGCGGACCACGGCTGCATCGTCGGTTACATCCAAGCCCGCAGCCTCGGCCTTACCACCGTTTGCCGCAATGATCGCCGCAGTTTCTTGTGCTGTGACAGCATTCAGATCGGTGACAATCACCGTTGCCCCTTCCGCCGCCATTGCCAGCGCCCCGGCGCGGCCGATACCGGCACCTGCAGCGGTTACGAAAGCGACGCGATTTTGCAAAATCATGGGGGATCCTGTCAGGATTTGGGCGCGCTGCGCCGCAAGATGCTTTGCGCGGTGATCAGCAGGATCAAAGATATGGCAAGCACCATCGACCCGATGGCATTGATCTCTGGCGTCACACCGCGGCGGATCGAGGAGAATACATAGATCGGCAGCGTGGTCTGCGATCCAGACACAAAGAAAGCGATGATGAAATCGTCAAAGGAGAAGGTAAACGCCAGCAGAAACCCCGCAAGGATGCCGGGGAACAACTGGGGCAGTGTGACCTGCCGAAATGTGCCGAAGGGAGTTGCGCCAAGGTCGGCCGACGCCTCTATCAGGCTGCGGTCCATCCCGGCCATCCGGGCGCGCACAATGATGATGACCAGCGCCATCGAAAACAGGCCATGTGCCGCAATCAATGACCCTATCCCCAGTGACAGTTGGGGAGCCGCTTCGGCCATCGGCCAGATCGCTTTCAAGAGCGGGTTCAGCCATTCGAACAGGGTCACCAACGCGATCAGCGTGGCAATGCCGATGACGATGCCGGGGACCATAACGGCAATGTAGATCAACGCATCAAACAGCGTGCGCAATTTGCCCGTAAGTGATTGCAGCGCAAGGGCCGCCATTGTGCCAAACAGCGTGGCGAGCAGGGCCGAGATAAAGGCAACGGTCAAACTTGTCTGAAAGGCTTCCACAACAAACGTGTTTGACAGAGCCTTTCCATACCATTGAACGGAAAACCCCTGAAGTTGACTGGCAGCCTTTCCGGAATTGAAGGAAAACAGCACGATGATGCCGATGGGAACGTAGAGAAACAGATACACGAGAAGGGCATAAATGCGCATATTGCCCTCACATCAACGATACATCGTCGCGGCCACCGGACCACCGGCGTGTAAGGTGCATGTAAACCGTCACCGTGATCACCATCACCAGCACCAAAGCAACCGCCACCGCAGACCCGAAAGCCCAGTTACGCGACTGCAAGAACAAATCGACCAGTGCGTTGCCGATAAAGAAGACCTTGCCGCCGCCAAGCATCGCGGGGATCAGGAATTCACCCATCAGCAAGATGAAAACCAGCATGCAGCCGGTGGCAACACCCGGCATCGACAGCGGCAGCGTCACGGTCAGAAATGTATTCATCGGCGGCGCGCCAAGGTCACTTGCAGCCTCGAGCAGGCGTTTGTCCAGCCGCTCCAAACTGACAAATATCGGGAACACCATCAGAGGCAGATAGCCATAGACGATGCCTACCAGAACTGCGAAGGGCGTATTTATCAGGCGAGGGTTGCCAAGCCCCAACGCCTCCAGCAGGGACGGCAAACCCTGGCCGCCGAGCAGATAAATCCAAGCATAGCTGCGGATCAGAATCGAGGTCCAGAATGGCACGATTACAAGGATCAGCAACAATGTCCGCCACGTTGGGCTGGCGCGAACCGCCAAAAAATAGGCGAGGGGATAGGCAATCAACAGGCACGCAAGAGTGCCGAGCGGTGCCATGATCATGGTGTTCTTGAACGCGGCCCAGCGTGCGCCCAAGTTCAGAAAATTGTCGAATGTGAAAGCGGGGACATAGCCACCGGCTGGCCCCCGCTCTCCGAAGCTAAAGACGAAAACGACCACAAGCGGCAGCACCAGCATGGCAAAAAACCAAGCCCCGGCTGGAAGCAGGAAAAGTGCCGTGCGGTAGCGTGATCGCATCGTTTGCCCCTTATGCCGACTTGAAGCGCGCCATCAGTTCGGCCCGACCCGGATCAGTCAGCGTCACCGCTGCACCAAATTCCAGCGGGCTGAGCAGGTCTGCCGCCGGATACATGATCGGATCATTAAGGATTTCCGGTGGCAGCAGTGCATCGACGCGTTTGTCGGCCACTGGATATCCATGGAACATCACCTCTTTGACGTTAACTGCCGGATCGAGCAGAAAGTTCATCAGCGCATAAGCCGCGTCGAGATGCGGCGCACCTTTGGGGATGGCCAGAAAATCGGACCAAAGCTCGCCGCCTTCTTTACCCAGCACAAATTCGATTTCCGGAATGTCGCGGTGTAACTGGAGTGCATCTCCGGTCCAGCAAATTGTCATCCAAGCATCGCCGGACCGCATTGATGGCTGATAATCGGAGCTGATCGCGAAAAGGTGTGGCTTTGCATCCAGCAGCAGTTTCTCGGCATCAGCCAATTCTTTTGGATCGATGGAATTGAATGAATAGCCAAAGTACTTCAGCGCGTTGCCGATGGTGGTCAGCTGATAATCATGCACCATCGTGCGGCCCGAGAAATCGGTCATGGTCAGATCCCAGAACTCTTTCCAAGAGGTTAGTTTTTTCCCGCCGGTGTGCGATGTGTTTACTGCGTAACCCGTGGTGCCCCAGTTGCGAGATACAGCATAAACAGTGCCATTCACCGTGCCGGGTTCGGCAAAGCGCGGGTCGAACGAGGGCAAATCATAATTGGGAAGACGTGACAGGTCCAACGGCTCGATCAGATCGAGGTCGACATAGGTGCTGAACGTGTAATTGGTGGGCACAAATACATCCCAGCCGGTGCCCCCCGCTTGCAACTTGGCCAGCATTTCTTCGTTTGAGCCAAACACGCTCATGTCCACGGCGGCCCCGGTAGCCGCTGCAAATGCCTCGAAATTCGCCGGATCGTGGTAGTTGGGCCAACTTGCCAGCACCACCCGGTCTCCGATCCCGGACTGCGCCCAAGCGGCCCCGCGCAAACCCGGCAGCGCCGCCCCCATCACGCTTGCAGCGACACCCAGCCCCGTCACCCCCAGAAAATGTCGGCGTGACACCGAGCCTTTCTTGTAGCGCATCAGTTCTGCCATAAACTTTTCACGAGATATGAAGTCATTACGATCCGTCATTTTTCATTCTCCCAGTTTTGTTTTTTTGTTTTGGTTATCAGTCATTGCCAAGGATC
>JACMNW010000236.1 GCA_014378345.1 Pseudorhodobacter sp.
CACACCGCGGCTATGACAGCGATCACCCGCGTGTCGAAGGCGATGTTGGCAAGGCAGGTGTGGCGATTGATTCCGTCGAGGATATGAAGATCCTGTTCGACGGCATTCCGCTGGATAAAGTGTCTGTTTCCATGACGATGAATGGCGCCGTGATCCCGATTTTGGCCTCGTTCATCGTGGCGGGGGAAGAACAAGGCGTTTCACGTGCAGCCCTTTCTGGCACCATTCAGAATGACATTCTGAAAGAATTCATGGTGCGCAATACTTATGTTTATCCACCCGAACCCTCGATGCGGATCGTGGCAGATATCATCGAATATACAGCGGCGGAAATGCCGAAATTTAACTCGATCAGTATCTCCGGCTACCACATGCAAGAGGCGGGCGCGAACCTTGTCCAAGAGCTGGGCTTTACGCTTGCCGACGGTCGCGAATATGTGCGCACGGCGATTGCGCGGGGCATGAAGGTGGATGATTTCGCTCCGCGACTGTCGTTCTTTTTTGCGATTGGCATGAACTTTTTCATGGAGGCCGCAAAGCTGCGCGCCGCCCGGTTCTTGTGGCACCGGATCATGGTGGAATTTGGCGCGCAAAAGCCGGAATCCCTGATGCTACGCACCCATTGCCAGACCTCTGGTGTCAGCCTGCAAGAACAAGACCCCTATAACAACGTGGTGCGCACGGCGTATGAGGCGATGGCGGCTGTCTTGGGCGGCACGCAAAGCCTGCACACCAATGCGCTGGACGAGGCGATGGCGTTACCATCCGATTTCGCTGCACGAATTGCGCGTAATACCCAGTTGATATTACAGGAAGAAACCGGAATCACCCGTGTGATCGACCCGCTGGCGGGCAGTTACTATGTGGAGAGTTTGACGGCGACTTTGGCGGCAGATGCCTGGGGCTTGATGGCGGAGGTAGAGGCTATGGGGGGCATGACCAAGGCCGTTGCCTCCGGTATGCCAAAGCTGCGGATCGAGGAATCTGCCGCCAAAAGGCAGGCCGCGATCGACAGGGGCGATGAGGTGATTGTGGGGGTCAACAAGTATCGGTTAGATCGCGAAGAGGCGATTGATCTGCTGGATATCGACAACGTGGCGGTGCGCGACGCGCAGATTGCGCGGTTGAAAACCATTCGTGCCAGACGCGATGAAACCACTTGCAATGCGGCGCTGGAGGCCATTACCGCAGCCGCGGCATCAACCGGCAACCTGCTCGCTGCCGCCGTAACCGCCGCCCGCGCGCGCGCCACAGTGGGGGAGATCAGTCTGGCGATGGAAAAGGTTTTTGGCCGTCACCGGGCAGAAGTGAAGACCCTCGCCGGGGTGTATGGTGCGGCCTACGCAGGCGACGCGGGCTATGCCGCGATTCAGAAAGATGTGGAGGCGTTTGCCACTGATGAAGGCCGCCGTCCGCGCATGTTGGTGGTGAAGATGGGGCAGGATGGGCATGACCGCGGGGCAAAAGTAATTGCCACGGCATTCGCAGATATTGGCTTTGATGTGGATGTAGGGCCGCTGTTTCAAACCCCGGAAGAGGCGGCGCAGGACGCGATTGATAACGATGTGCATGTCATTGGAATATCTTCCCAAGCTGCGGGGCATAAGACGCTGGCGCCCAAGCTGGTGAAAGCTTTGCAGGCCGCGGGCGCAGGCAATATTCTGGTGATTTGCGGCGGGGTTATTCCGCAGAAAGATTACCAGTTTTTGTACGACCGGGGCGTGAAGGCAATCTTTGGGCCGGGCACCAATATACCCAAAGCCGCCGCCGATATTCTGCGCTTGATCCGGGCGGCGAAGGGCTAGAGTCGTTCTGGCCCGGCGGAGAACAGGACAGCGAAGCCCAAGCAAGCCGATAGGATGGACCCTGTCAAAACGCCAAGCCGGACGGCATTCATCTGCGCCAAATCGCTGAAACTCAGCGAGCCTATGAACAATGACATGGTGAAGCCTATGCCTGCCAAGGCTGCGACGCCAAAAATGTGCACCCAGTTGGCACCTACGGGCAGGCGGGCGGTACCCGATTTGACCAGTAGCCATGTGAAGCCGAACACGCCCACAAGCTTGCCGACAAGCAACCCCAACGCGATGCCAGATGGCAATGGGGCAGCCAGATCGCCCAGTGTCATCCCTTCCAGCACCACGCCCGCATTGCCAAAGGCAAACAGCGGCACGATCAGGAATTTGACATAGGGTTCCAACCCATGTTCCAGTGCGTGCATCGGCGATTTGCCAAACCGGTCTTTCATAGGCACGAAAAACGCGGTGATGACGCCTGCAAGCGTGGCATGTACGCCAGATTCCAGCACCAGCACCCACAGCATACCGCCCAGCAGAACGACAGGAGCAATGCGGTGCGCGCGCAGGCGGTTGTGCAACAATAGGCCTGCCAGCGGAATCAGGGCGAGGGCGAGGTAGGTGATATCCAGTTTGGCAGTGTAGAATACGGCGATGATGATAATCGCACCCAGATCATCCAGAATGGCCAGCGTCAGCAAGAACACCTTTAGCGATGCCGGCGCGCGTTTGCCCAGCAGGGCCAGCACACCGACGGCAAAGGCAATATCAGTGGCGGCGGGTATCGCCCAACCGGGCAGGGTGGTGGGACTGTTCCAGTTCAGATAGGCAAAGATCATCGCGGGCACGGCCATGCCGCCTAAGGCGGCAAAACCCGGCAGGATGATATCACGCGGATTACGAAGTTTTCCTTCCAGCACCTCACGCTTCAATTCCAGCCCGATCAGGAAAAAGAATATCGCCATCAACCCGTCATTCACCCACAGGATGATAGGTTTCGAAATACCAACACCATCAATCAGGACCGAGAATTTCTTACTGAACAGCGCTTGATAGGCGTCATTCAGCGGTGAGTTTGCGATGATCATGGCAAAGGCCGCGGCCAGCATCAGCACGACGCCGCCAGCAGCCTCGTGCCGGATCAGTCGCTTGAACAGGGTATCTGTGGGCATCCGCAATCCTTGACCTTACTCTAGTTTCAAAATGGCGGATTTTGGCTGAAATACAAGGGTTTACACGCTTGAATAGCGGTAAAAAGGCTGCCTAAAGGTCAATTTCGGGCGCTTTGGGGGCCAGTTCTGCGGGGGTTTTGTGGCGAAGAATGATATCGCCGTTTTCCAGCAATTCGGGCGCGTGATACTTGGACACATCGCCCATCATGGCCAACAAATCTTTCAGCGCGGGCTGCATTTCGGTGATGGCGCGGCTCATGTCCTGCATAGCAGGTTCCATGTTGGCCATCAGGCCTTTTAGCAACAGTTTAGCCCCCTCTTGCAGCAGGCTGACGCCTTCATCAACATCGCCGGGGGGCGTGGGGCTGGCGTCCTGCGCGACGACCGGGGTCGTCGACAGGCAGATCAGAAGAGAGGCGAGTGCACGTTTCATCAAGGAATTATGCGCCTTTACAGCCCAAATTTCAAATCACAATACCAGATCAAGCGTTACCGGGAAATGGTCGGATGCGGTTAGCAGGGAATGTGCCAAATTTGGGTGTTTCAGAACCTCAGGGTCATTCAACGGGTGCCAGATGCGCCATTCCGGGTTTAGCGCAGCAAGATAAGGCGATACCATGATGAAATCTATCAACGCCTCAAAATACCGCTTTTGCGGTGCGAGGTAAAAGCGAGCCGAGGTCGGGGTTGCCCCCAACGGGCGACTAAGCGCCATTTGGGCATTTGGGTCGGTCAATTGCAATTCGGGCGGGCCATCGGTGCCCATCACCACTTCCACCCCTGATTTCCCAAACAGTTTTTCATACTCATCCAGCCCCGGCCCATCGTTGAAATCGCCCAGCACGATCAAAGGTTCATGGGCTTTCAGATGTGCCTCAACCCTTTGGCGCAGCCAGATGCATTCGACCAGTTGCTTGCGGCGGTTCTCAACAGAAATTCTGGTGCGTTCCGCGTCGCTATGGGCGCCGTGCGGGGCCTTGGATTTGGCATGCACACCGATCAGGCGCAGTGTTTGCCCGGAGGTGGTAGTGACGGCCAATTCCAGCGGTGGTTTGGAGAAACGGATGGTGTCGGAATTCCCGTCGGCATCGATATCTGCATGATAGATGCCGTCAAAACGCGGCGCATCCATTTGCCCCCGCTTATCAAAAGGGTTGCCTTTGGGATCGTGCCGCACGCCCAGTTTGGCGGGATCAAACAGTAGGGCGATTTCCTGTTCGGTATCGCTGGCATAACCGATAATCGCCTTGCGGGCGCGCAGGTTGAAATGTGCTGCAAAACGTTCAAGCGCGGTTACGGTGGATCTTTTTCCCTGGGTATCAGGGGCTTCGATCACCATCACTGCATCGGCATCAAGCGCCGTGAATACAGCGCCTAGTGCCGCGATCTGTTCGCCGCGCGTGATGTCGTGACGTTCCGAACGCGCTTTGTCGCGCAAAAGGCGGCCCTGATCATCAAACAGCGCGTTGAACCATTCGACGTTGTAAGTGGCTAAGCGCAGAGTGTTGCCCATGGCCGTCAAGCCGCCTGTTTCGTAGAAATCTCCGCCCAAGCGGCGTTGATTGCGATCAGCCGCCGTTCAGCCAGTTTCACAGCCTCAGCGGGCACGCCGCGTGCGATCATCACATCGGGGTGGGTATCGCGGACAGCTTGTTTCCACGCAGCGCGCACTGTTTTGATCGGCGCGTTTTCGGGCACGCCAAGCACGGTGTAAGGATCAGGCACCACGCCTTCGACAAAACGCACGCGAAGGGACCGGAAGCAGCCTTCGCTGAGGCCAAAGATCGCTGACACCTGATGTAAAAACGCATCTTCCTTGTCGTGGTAACTGCCATCAGCCACAGCAATGTGAAACAGGCCTTCCATCAGGTCGATCAAAACCTCGCGGTCATCGGCGCGAAACATGGCGCGGATTTTGCGGGCATACGCGTCAAACCCGGCCACGTCTTGACGCGCAAGGTTGAACACCTTTGCTGCGTTCGCCTCCTCGCCTTCGGGAATTGCGAAAACCTGGCGAAATGCGGTGACTTCATTACGGGTCACTTCGCCGTCTGCTTTGGCCATTTTTGCGCCGAGCGCGATTACGGCGATGGTGAAGCCGACAGACCGTTCGGGCGCGGCTTTAAGGCGGTCAAACACAACCGAAAGCCCCTCGCCAGCGGCGAGTGCGGAAAGTGCTTCTGCGATGCGGGCCCAAATCGACATATGTGGAATATAGAACGGGAGTTTGTAAGAGTCAGGCCCGGAAATGCTGCAAGCGCATAAAGTTAAAAGGGATCGTGTTGTTAGCCCAATAATCTTTTGCCATGCGGGGTCGAGAATGTGGCGCGCATGGCTTTTTGCGGGCCTGTTTCAAAGACAATGCGCGGATCAAACAAACGCGCTTTCAAATGATCGGTCAGGGCCGCAGCATCAGGATGGGCTATTTCCAAACGGATCAGCCGCACGCCCATATCGGGTAAAAGGACTGTCGGATGCAACCGGCCTTGCCACGATATCAGCGCCGGAAAACAGCCGTCGAAGGGCAGGCGGCCATCCGCTGGCACCGCCATGCGCCAGCGCAGATCACCGCGTTCTAAATCTATGGGTTTGCCCGCGCCAGCGGGGCTAAGGGCAAGTTCGGCGTCAAGGTCATCGCAGGCCGCGATCCAGTTGGTCAGGCGCGGCGGGCCTTTAAAACTGTCGAGATCAAACCAGCGCGGCCAAGCAGGGGCGGGGGCGGCGGGATCAACCGCGATCACCTCAAGGTAGATATCACCCAGAGATAACAATCGGTTATGGGTTGACATATGCGCGTGTTTGCCGCCCGGTGCCAGCGCTACGCCTAGGGCATCTTCCACCCAAGCGACGCCGTGTTCCAGTGTTGCCGCCGACACCGCCAGATGATCCAGCTGCAGCATTCAGGCCTGCTTGCCGATAATCGGCTGCGCCTTCAATGCCGTTGCCAGCGAATTGAACCGCGATTGTGCCACCTCGCCAAACAACCCCTCGCCAAGCGGCGTCAGCGCCAGTTCCAGCGTGCGTTTCGTTGGCTGCCAATCCAACTTGCCAGCAACCGCCGGGTCTGCGATGGAAAACATCGCGCCAAACCGCATGGCTTTGCCCAGCACCTCGGCATCTTGCATTTCGTCATCGCTGAGCAGGCGAAACAGCGGCTCCAACCGCGACCCGGAATGCGAGTTTTTGTAGCGGTGCAGCAGCGCCAGCCCCAGAAACACCCGGCCCGGATGATCCAGCCCGCCCAGATTGGCCCGCGTGGCATTATCAAAGCACGCTTCTGCCCGGTAATCAGGATGCGCGCGCCAAGTTGTGTCGTGCAGCAAACACGCGGCTTTGATCAGGCGCAGGCGGTCGTGGGAAACGTCCTGAAACAGGGGCCGCAGAAATTCGAACAGCTTCTTGCCAAAACCCGGCACTCGGGCGGTGGTCAGTTCAGACATTCGCGCCGCCTCAATCAGCGGATCACGTGCGCGCAGCTTTTCGGGCATTTGTTCGTACAGCAGGCCTTCTCGGATGCCGTAGGCCGAAATATCAATTTCGGATGGTTTGAAAATGGCGATCATTTCGCGCAGCACTTCGCAGGCTTGCGGCACCAGTTCCATACGTTCGCTGGAGGTGCCGGTGCGGGCGCGTAGTTGACTTAGATCATTCGCGGCAATCCAATCAAGCGTATCCAGCAGCCCCTTTGGCGTCATGCGGTATTCGTGCAGAACGGTCAGCGGATAATTGCGGCGTTCCATATCCAGCCGCGCGATTACCCGCCACGATCCGCCCACAAGATAGATGCGTTCGCCGGTGGATTTCAGATTGGCCTGCACGGTTTTTAACACATGGTCGATATGCGCCCGCCGTTTCTCTGCGTCACCTTCGACTTGCAGCAAGCGAAACGGCCCAAGCTGGGTAGACGCGCGCTTACCGACTTTCCCGCCGCCAATGCGGGCCAGTTCCATGGAATTTCCGCCCATGTCGCAGACGATACCCTGCGCTTCGGGCCAACCCAGCAGCACACCTTGGGCGGAAAGGCGCGCCTCTTCGTCGCCGTCGATGACCCACAGTTTGAGGCCGGTTTCGCGCAACACATCGGCTTGAAATTCTGGTCCATCGGTGGCTTCGCGGGTGGCTGCGGTGGCGACAACGGTTAGCGGCGAAATGCCCATGCCATCGGCCAAAAGGGAAAAGCGTTTCAATGCCGCGAGCGCGCGTTTGCGCCCTTCGGGGTTCAGATGGCCGGTTTCGGCCAGACCTTTGCCAAGGCCGCACATGATCTTTTCGTTGTAGAAATAGGCGGGCGACCGGGCGGCACCATCAAACACCACCATCCGGACAGAGTTTGATCCGACGTCCACCACGCCAACCCGACTAAGCGCGCGGGCAGAGGGATCATCGAAAAGCGGGCGACCAAAAGGGCTGGCTTCATCGTCATGGCCTGCATCATTGGCCGTCGGCGTATCTTTGGCAGCCATTGTTCACCCCCGGTGGTTTGCGGCGCAATCCTTGCCGTGTTGCACGCTCGGGGTCAATGATTCAGGCAGGCGTCGTGGTTTAGGCAAGGTCGCTGGCAGGCGAGGCTGCCATCATCCGCGCAAGGCGGGGCACGTCTTTGGCACCCGCAGTGCCGCGCCCTGAAAGCGACGGATTTTCCATGAAAAAACGGTGGCAGTTGAACAGGTTACCGTCAGCGGCGCTGAGTTGGCGTTCATATTTGCCATCCGGTTGCAAGACCCAGCTTTGCGCCTCATCCGCCATGTTGGCGGCCATGATCTGGCCCATGATCTGGTTTTTTACGGTCGGATTGCGGGCTTCGACCAAGGTTTCCACACGCCGCGTCAGGTTGCGGCCCATCCAGTCGGCGGACGAGAAGTAAACCCGCGCCTGATCGGATGGCACGCCGTATCCATTGCCAAAGCAAACGATGCGGCTGTGTTCCAGAAACCTGCCGACGATGGATTTGACGCGGATATTTTCGCTTAGGCCTTTGACACCGGGCCGCACGCCGCAAATCCCGCGGATGACGAGGCTGATTTTAACACCGGCGTTGCTGGCGGCATAAAGGGCGTCGATCACTTCCGGCTCAATCACCGAATTCATCTTGGCCCAGATATCGGCTGGCCGCCCGGCGCGGGCGTGATCCGCCTCGGCTGCGATCAGTTCCAACAGGCGCGGCTTTAGCGTGGTGGGCGATATGGCAAGGTTTTCCAGCCCTTCGGGTAGAACATAGCCCGACAGGTAATTGAACACTTTGGTCGCATCGCGGCCCAAGGCGGCGTCGCAGGTGAAGAACGAGAGGTCCGTATAAATACGGGCTGTGATAGGGTGGTAATTGCCAGTGCCGTAGTGGGTGTAGGTGACCAGATTTTCGCCTTCGCGGCGCACCACAGTGCTGATTTTGGCATGGGTTTTGTAGTGGATAAAGCCGTAGACCACATGGGCACCGGCCCGTTCCAGACGGCGTGACTGACGGATATTTGCCGGCTCGTCAAACCGGGCTTTCAGTTCCACCAGGGCGGTTACCGATTTGCCCGCCTCTGCCGCTTCGCACAGGGCACTGACAACGGGGCTGTCATAGCTTGTGCGGTAAAGCGTCTGTTTGATGGCCAGAACATTGGGGTCGCGCGCGGCCTGTTCCAGAAAGC
>JACMNW010000021.1 GCA_014378345.1 Pseudorhodobacter sp.
CAGACAGCGGCGGGATTTAATTCCCCTTTATCTGACGCTGTACCACCCTTTGTTGCAAGGCAAGGATGTTTTGCTTGCAGCGGTTCTGCAACACAAGGCGTGGAGATTTCCGGTGCTTATTTTCCGCTTACGGGTCTGTTTCAGCACAAATTGCGGCAACACGAGGTGCCGCGAAGTAACTGTATTTGTTAATTGAAATGGTGCACCCGGAGCGATTCGAACGCCCGTCCCTCAGATTCATAGTCTGATGCTCTATCCAGCTGAGCTACGGGTGCACGGTGTGGGGGATTTAGCGGGGTGGGCTGGGGTTTGCAAGGGTGAAAGCGGGATGCGTGCGGGAAAGTTCTGGGGCGGTTAAGTGCTGTATCACGGATGGCTAATGTGGTTCTGACGGGTCGCGTTGTTTGGGCAGACGGATCAGGAATTCGGTGCCAGCGTCATCTGACCGCGCCAGTTCCAGTTTGCCGCCGTGGCCGCGTACAAGTTCTGATGCGATGGCAAGGCCTAGGCCGGTGCCGCCTTTTCGGGTGCCGCCCTGGAAGGCGGTGAACAAGTGGTCGCGCGCGCGCGCGGGCAGGCCGGGGCCGGTATCGCCGACGCGGATCCACCAATCTTGTTCATCCTCGCCTGCGGACACTTCAATCGTGCCGGGTTGATTGGTCGCTTCAATCGCCTGCCTTGCGTTGCGGATCAGGTTGGCCAGAACCCGGTGCAACTGTTCGCGGTCTGCGTGGATGGCAAGAGTAGTAGGGATGTCAACAAGGCAAGTGACCGGGGATGCATCCGTGAACCCTTCGCCTTCAATCACGTCATCGACCAAGGCTTTCAGCGCCAACCGTTTCAGGGTGGGCGGCGGTTCTTCGGCTTTGCCAAAGGCCAGCGTCGCTTCGCACAGGCTGACGGCGCGGCTGATGGAGTTTACCAGTTTGGGCGCAGACCTTGCAACAACGGGGTCGGCGCTGCCTTCAATCCGGTCAGCAAACAGTTGTGCTGTGGTCAGGATATTGCGCAGATCGTGGCTGATTTTGGCCACGGCTGACCCCAGCTGCGCCAACCGTTCGCGTTGGCGCAGCGCACCCGTCAGCTGGGTTTGCATGGATTGCAGCGCCTCTTGTGCCACTAGCAATTCCTCGACATTTCCCATCGGTTCAATCACCCGGCGGGCGTCTTCAGGGGCTTCGGCATAGGCCTGCATGTGGCGGACCACACGGCGGATCGGCAGCACCATCAGTTTGCGTACCGCCAGAAACAGCAGCACCGCAGTCACGGCAGAAATGAGGGCAGACAGCGCCAGAATGCGCAAGCCATAAGCCAGCATAGCCCGGCGCAGCGGCTCCGATTCCATGGTGATTTCGATCAACTGGCCAGCGTCTTGCACCGGGTGGCCGATCACCCGGATCACATGGTTGGCGGGGTCTGCCAGCACACCGACAGCATCGTTTATCAGCTGCATCGGGCCTGCCATGCGCAGATCATAGGTCAATTCTACCGGTTGCGGCATGGGCGATGACAACACCAGTTGGCGAATATCATCTCGTCGCAGAACCACGTTGAACACTTCGGCGTTTTTCAAAAGTTCCGCCTCCAGCTCTGGCATGATCATGCCATCTGTGGCCAACAAGGCAAGCGACGCGATTTGCGCTTTTTCCAGCCGCAGCAGCAGGTAATCGGCACGAAAGCGGGCGATAGAAGGGAAGAAGATCAAAACTTCGGCCAGCATAACAAAAGCCACGGTCAGCAGAAGGAACCGCCCCGAAAGGGTATTCAAAAATCTGCCCCGCCTGCCCTGCACTGGTACCAATCCTTTGCTTCGCGCTACGGACTTAGCCGTTTTTCGTTAGGGGAGCCAGCGTTGAACGAAACCCACCACACGTTTAACGGTAGGATTAGCAAAAAGTTGTGGGGAGAAATAGGCTCCTGCCGCGCGTTTGGATATTTCGCCAAGGGTTGGGTAGGGGGCGACCATGCCTGCGATGGCGGACATCTTGAGGTTTGACGATATCGCAAGAGCCCAAAGACCAATTAACTCGCCCGCTTGCGGGCCCACGATACTGGCGCCAATGGGTCGGCCTTTCAGCACCATGACTTTGATCAGCCCCTAGGTTTGACGGGTGGTTTGGGCGCGGTCGTTGTGTTGAAATTCAAACCTGATGACCGTGACGGCTCTGCCATGGACGGCGATTGCTTGCGCCTCGGTCAGGCCCACTTGGGCCAATTCGGGGTTCGTATAAGTGACCCAGAGGATATGCGCAGATTTGGTTCGCCACGGCAGG
>JACMNW010000237.1 GCA_014378345.1 Pseudorhodobacter sp.
CACTTGAAATGCCACTTCTTTCAAGGCCTGTCGCAACACCACCAGATTGGATCCGTCCGTAAAAGACCCCCGAAATCCACCCGCATTTGCATGGTCAAAAAGCACCTGCAAAAAGACGTCGCGAAGCTTTGGCTCCCGTGCATAGACCATATCGGTACCCCCCGCTTTTACTTCCAGACTAAGCGAAATCACAACAAGCGAAGCCACCTGCCCAGCCTCGACAACGGGGATAACAAATTGATTGTTCAGTTTCACATATTCTGGCGGCTCTTCCGGCTCCGCTTCTGCAACTTGCGCCGTCTCTTCGGGGGCATGACGCAAGAATATCCCTGCACCTACGCCACCACCAAGGCCGACTAGACCCAATATCAAGGGGACAATTAATTTCTTCATGGCGGTCAGAACGGCAAAATGGCATCAGCGATCTGCTGGCCATAGCGGGGTTGTTGCACGTCCGAAATCTGCCCGCGCCCACCATAGGAAATTTGTGCACCTGCGATTTTATCATAGGTGATTTCATTTTGGCGCGACACGTCTACAGGCCGCACATAGCCCGATACCAACAGTTCGCGCAGTTCGTTATTCACCCGCACCTCTTGCCGCCCTTCTATGCGTAAAACACCGTTTGGAAGTTCTTCGACAACGGTTGCTGCCACCCGAAGCATCAGCTTTTCTTTGCGTGCTACATTTCCGTTTCCGGAATAGGATGATGAAGACGTGGTGCTGACCGCATCAGCAGACGTGGCCCCATCTGGCAAAACAGTATCAAGCCGCTGCGGGATGCCAAGCAATGACGGAATTGCCAACTTTTCCTTGCCAGATCTGCTGCGCCCGGTTGAATTTGAAATCTCGGCTTTGTCATCAATTTCGATCACGACCGTTAGAATATCACCCCTCCCTCCGGCGCGTCTGTCGCCAAAAAGCGAACTTTGCCCCGCCGTCCAAAGCGAAGACGCATCCGAAGGGCCGTTCAGCGCTGTCTCTTCGGGAAGTGCGCTCGAATAAAGCGCGTGGTGCTGATAGGTGCCTTCCAGCGGTTCAAATTCTGGGGCGCGTCCAACCTGATCAAGACGGGAACATCCGGCAATTGCGACAAGACTTAACAAAAGATATCTCATAGATCAGTCCTTTAGAAATTGGGCCCAACCAACACTGCACCATTGGCGGCAATGCGCCCTGATACGGTGTTGCGCGAGGCAAGGTTCATCACACGGATCACATCGCCCACACCGCCACGGGCCAAAGTGCGGCCTTCGGTCAGAATGGTAAGTGCGCCGGATTGGTAGGCAAGCTGGACAATCTGGTTGCGGTCGACCACGGCAGGCGCGCCCAAGTCAGAAGCTAATACAGGGCGACCCGCGTAGATTGAAACGCGCGCCTCCAGCCCAACCGCATCGGACATGTTGCCTAAAGCATTTGGAATAGCCGCAGCCACCAGCGTTAAATCATCGGCCTGAATAACGCTTTGTGCCCGGATCGTGCGGGTGGCGACCACACTATCCGCCATCGCAATACCGGGCAGTATCAAAAATATGACCCGCCACATCATCGCACCTGCGTGGTTGCTGACAGCATCTGGTCGGCGGCGGTAATTACCTTTGCGTTCAACTCATATCCGCGCTGCGCCTTGATCAATTCGGTTACTTCGCGCACCGCATCGACCGAGCTTTCCTCAAGATAGCCTTGCCTCAGCGTCGCAAGCCCATCTTGCCCAGGCGCGCCGACCTGCGCTGGCCCCGATGCCGGCGTTTCCAGAAACAAGTTAGACCCCATCGCCTCCAGCCCCTTTTCGTTGGTGAAACCGGCGAGGTTGAACTGGCCCAATAGTTCTGGCGCTACCCGGTCGTTGAAATAGGCGTAAACCTCACCATCCGCACTTATGGAAAGGCTGCGTACATCAGCGGGAATGGTGATGCCGGGCGCCACAGGATAGCCGTCTGAGGTAACGATCAATCCATCACCAGTGCGCTTTAAGGCACCATCGCGGGTATAAGCAGACAGGCCTGACGGCAGTGTTACCTCAAGATATCCTTTGCCTTCCATCGCGATATCCAGATCACCGCCGGTTTGGGTCAGCGACCCTTGCGCCAGAACCATGGATACCGATGATGGCCGCACACCAAGGCCAATTTGTATGCCTGTCGGCAAAACAGTGCCATCAGCCGCCGTTACAGACCCCGGCCGTGCCAACTGCTGATAGGTAAGATCCGCGAAATCAGCGCGCCGGGCATTGTAGCCTATGGTCGACATGTTGGCCAGGTTGTTGGACACAACATCCACTCGCATTTGCTGCGCGCTCATCCCGCTGGCGGCGATTTGAAGGGCTTTCATCCGTTACTCCTACCTTCCAAGCGTTTGCACGACATCGCGCACGCGCGCATCTTCCCGGTCCAGAAACGTTTGGCCCAGTTCATAGGCGCGCTGAACGGTGATCATGCGGGCAATTTCTGACACCGCATCAACATTGCTGTCTTCCAAAAAGCCCTGCATCACGGTGCCGCCATCAAAAGGCTCTACGCCACCTGGCGACGCGAACAATGTGCCAGATTGATGTTGCAACTGCTTAGGGTCGGTGGGTTGCCAAAGCCCTATTTTACCAAAAGCCACGCCATTGGCTGACAGGGTTCCATCGCTGCCCATCGCCACTTTGCCCGCATCGGGAGGCACAAACACGGGTGCGCCGCCCGCGTCCAACAAACGAAACCCATCCGAAGTGACCAGCTCTCCCTCGGCAGACGGCGTAAAACTGCCCGCGCGGGTCAGTTGCTGCCCCTGCGGCGTGTCGATCAGGAAAAACCCATCGCCTTGAATGGCAAAATCGAACGTGCCGCCCGTTTGGGAAAGCCCAGCTTGGCCCAAATCCACGGCGCGCCCGGTAGCATGCGCCATGGAAAGTGACGGCCCTTCGTCCAGATCAGCTACGTACTCTGCAAAAACAACACCTTCCCGACGAAAGCCATTGGTTGAGATATTGGCAATGTTGTTAGCCACCACCTGCATTTCGCGCATCAGGCCCGCCTGCCGCGTAAGCGTGGTATATCCAGCCGCATCCATGGCTTAACCTCCTGCAATCAAGGGAATGATTTGGTTTTGGAAAAACCCTACCAAGGTCGATGTCATAAAGCTCATCGACACCCAGAACACGATCAGCATCGCACCCACTTTTGGCACGAAGGTCAGCGTCATTTCCTGCACCGAGGTCAACGCCTGAAACAGACCGATGGTCACACCGGCAAGCAAGGCTACGGCCAAAAGCGGGGCTGATATGACGACAGAAATCCACAAGCCCTGGCGCAGAATATCAAAGATTACGCCTTCGGTCATACTGGCATCCTCAGGATTTCCTGATATGCCTCAACCACTTTGTCGCGCACGGTTACGGCGGTTTCGACGGCCAGTTCTGATGCTGCCAAAGCATGCACCAAAGCATGCGGACCAGCCCCACCGGTCATGGCAGATTAGGC
>JACMNW010000238.1 GCA_014378345.1 Pseudorhodobacter sp.
CTCCCAGCAGGCTGTTGCGTGACAGAAGCGATGTCACAAAATCCCATGCCGAAACGGACAGCACAAAACTGAACAATGCGCCAAAAACCCAAAGTGCCCAAGCCCCTATGCTGGACCCGAATTGCGCCCGTGTCAGCCGTGCGGCCAATTGCATGGCGCGGCCTTCGGGCAACGTTTCAGGCACAGGGGGTGCCAGCGCTGGATCAGCCAGATCATCGGTTTCCATTACGAACGGTTTTGGCGGCTTGGTCATCACAGCCGATCCCCGAATAAAAACTCCGCCGCCCTATCAAGCCTGATATGCGGCGGGCCATCGCCTGCTTTCAAAATACTGCGCGCGGGCGCGAAGCCCATCATAGCAAAATCGGCATCCAACCACGCCTCGGCCCCAGCCCGCGCCGGGGCAAGAATGCGGGCGGGATCAGTCGGCAAAGCCCCCGGATACATTACCGCCTGTTTGCCGGTAGACATCAGCCGCCCCCGCACGCAGGCAAGCGACACGCCATCACGAAGCACCGTTTCCTCAACCGTCGCGCGCAGGGACGCAATCGACATGGCCGCCGTCCGCGCACCCGCAAAATCAGCGCGGTCGCGGGCATCACGCAACAATGCCTCCATGATCCCGGTCAAAGCGGCATGTTGGGAATGGTGCAAATGGTCGGCCTTGGTTGCGGCAAACAAAATCTTTTCCACCCGCCTTCCGTTAAACCAGCTGGTAAGAAACCTGTTACGACCGGGGCGAAACGCAGCCAGAACATCGGCCATGGTGCGGCGCAAATCCTCGACTGCCTGCGGGCCGGAATGTATAGCACCCAAAACATCAACAAGTACAATCTGACGGTCGATCTTGGCAAAGTGATCGCGGAAAAACGGGGTGACGACACGGGCCTTATACGCCTCGTACCTCCGTTCCATTTCCCGCCAAAGACACCCACGCGGTGTGGATGCAGGGGCAGGCAAGGGGGCAAAGGTCAAAACCGGCGATCCGGCCAGATCACCGGGCAACAAGAACCGCCCCGGCGTGCAATCAGAATAGCCCGCCGCACGCGCCGCGTGAAGATAACTGGTGAACTGCGCGGCCAGCGCCTGCGTGCGCCCTTCGTCCAGCCGCAAGGCACCATCTTCGGCGCGCGCGATGGCCATGAAATCCTGCGCTTGGGGCCGCTTTGCGATGCGGGTCAGGGTGTCTTCGGACCATGCTGCATAGGATTTGTCCAGCAACGCCAAATCCAGCAGCCATTCACCGGGGTAATCAACGATATCAAGATGCAGCTTGCGCGGCCCAGCAAAGCTGGCAAAAAATCCCGAAGGTCGCACCCGAAATGACAGCCGCAGTTCTGACAGGGCACGGGTGGAGTCTGGCCAATGCGGCACATCCCCGGTCAAGGCCGCCAAGTGTCCCTCATAGTCAAAACGTGGCAAGGTATCGTCGGGCTGCGGCTGCAGATAAGCTGCCTCAATCCGCGCAGCCCCGCGCAGCTGCGGCATCCGGCCCCGGTTCAGCAGATTGGCCACCAGCCCAGTGATGAACACGGTCTTGCCAGCCCGGCTAAGCCCGGTGACGCCAAGACGGATCACGGGCTCGAACAGTTGCTCAGACACCGAGGCAACCGCCCCTTCAACGCCGCGCGCCAAGCCATCGGTAACTGACAATAAACCCAAAGAGCCTGCCCCTTTTGTTGGACCTACACATAGGCACCAAAACGGCGCATGTGTAGGGGAAAAGAAAGTGCTGCCGCGCAGGGCGGGCCTTGGCGCTTTGCAGTGGTGGACAGATCGCGTTCGTTTCGATAACCGAAGCTTATGCCAAGATATGCGCTGAAAATCGACTATGACGGTGGGCCGTTCAACGGCTGGCAACGCCAGGCTGGCGGGCAACCAACCGTGCAAGCGGCGCTGGAAGCCGCTTTGGCACAGCTTGACGCGCCGCAAACCATCGCCGCCGCAGGGCGCACTGATGCAGGCGTGCATGGCTTGGGCCAAGTGGCGCATTGCGATTTGACCAAGGATTGGGATACCTTTCGGCTGATAGGGGCGATCAACGCGCATTTGCGCCCGGCCCCGGTATCTGTGGTGGCGGCAGCACGGGTACCCGATGATTTTCATGCAAGATTTTCCGCGCTGGAACGCCGTTATCTATTCCGCCTTGTGCAGCGCCGCCCGCCCGTGACGCACGACCGGGGGCTGGTCTGGCAGGTGCTGCACCCGCTCGATCTGCTGGCAATGCGTGCAGGGGCTACCCATCTGATCGGCCATCATGATTTCACGACGTTTCGGTCTTCCTTGTGTCAGGCAAATTCACCAATGAAAACGCTGGATGAGATTTCTATTACAGCCCATGATTACCCGCATGGCACCGAATACCGCTTTAGCCTGCGCGCCCGCAGCTTTCTGCACAATCAGGTGCGGTCGATCGTCGGCACGCTGGAACGGGTGGGTGCCGGGTCGTGGGCGCCGGATGACGTGGGCCGCGCCCTCGCTGCCAAAGACCGCGCGGCTTGCGGGCCTGTGTGCCCGCCACAGGGGCTGTATCTGACAGACGTGGGATATCCTGTTGATCCGTTTGATGTGGGAACGGCTGCGCTGGGGGCCAGCCCCGTTGCCATCGGCGCCTGAAGCAATGGCGCACCAAAAGCAACCCCGGAATATTAAGTCCAAAATGAAAACAGGAGAGCTGACGTGACATTGACCGACCTTCTGACGGCGCAGTTGACTGATCTGTTTCGCATCGGGCTGATCATCGCGTTGGTCTTTACGACGACCCGCAATGCGGCGGTGACGGGAAAGGTAATACCGTTGCTAGCAGGCGTGATCTTTGTCGCCGTCATCATTCCGGCAACGATGCAAACCAGCAGTCCAGATCCGCTGTGGCGGCTGGCAGCGGTGGGCATTGCGGCAAATCTGATTATTCTTGCGATTGTGCTGGCAGGAATGGCAGCCCTGGCCAGATTGCGCCGATAAATCGCCCCGCCCAAACGGCATCAGGCCGAGGTTTCCCCCGGCCTGAAGTTGAGTGTAACGTCTTACCAATTATCGCGATTGATCGTCGGCGAAGATGTCTTTCTTGTGGGTACCACCGGGCACAAACAATGTGCCGATCACCACCGTCATCATCGCCACCACAATCGCATACCACAGGCCTGCATAGATGTTACCTGTTTGGGCTGAGATCGCAAAAGCAGTGGCTGGCATCAGACCGCCGAACCAGCCATTGCCAATGTGGTAGGGCAAGGACAGGCCGGAATAGCGGATGCGGGTTGGGAACAGTTCCACCAACATGGCCGCGATAGGGCCGTAAACCATCGTCACAAGGATGATAAGATACGTCAGCACCGCAATGATCGTCAGCTTTTGCGCGGTGAAGATGTCGATGAACGTCTGCGCCTTGGCAACCGTCGTATTGTCGGCGGCAACCATCGGATAGCCCGCCGCTTTCAGTGCGTCGTTGACCGATTTCTCAAAGCCCCCTTTCAAACCGCTTTCCGTCGCAACCACGGCAGCGGCAGCATCGTAGTTTGCCAAAATGTCGGCTGGCACCGCAACGCGGGCGGTATCCAGTGCCGCTTGGCTTGCTGGTACGGCTGCATTGGCTGCATCAAGGGCGGTTTGAGCCGCCGTTTTTGCGGCCGCATCCGTGCCATCGGTCGCCTTCTTCAGCGCCCCTTCGGCAGTGGTGACAGCGGCCTTGGCAACCTTCAACGCCGCTTCCGCACCCGTCAAAGCTGTTAGCGCCGCCGCGTCGATCCTGACCTTTGCTTCGTCAAGTGCGGCCTTTGCTGCCGTGATAGCAGCGGCGTTCGCCACCCCGTCAAG
>JACMNW010000239.1 GCA_014378345.1 Pseudorhodobacter sp.
AAAACAATTTGACAAGCCCCGGCCTGCCAATCGGCGTGCCAAGATAAAACCATGTGCCATCGCGCGCAATCCGCATATCAATATCGCCGCAAAACGGTGGATTCCACAAATGCAGTGGTGGCGGGCCCTTGCCAGCCGCCGTCCCCGCCGAGGCAAGCACCGATTCTGCCGTTGGTTTCACAATCATTTGTGCGCTTTTGCCTTTTGTCGTTTGTGCCGGGCGCTAAGTTTCGGTCTAATGTAGGTATATATCTGTTGAAGGAGCATTGTCATGGTCGATACCGCCGCACTGGTGACTGAGATTGAAACCCTAGGCGGCAGGCTGGCCGAGGCCAAGGCCAGCATCAACCGCCGGTTCATCGGGCAGGAAAAGGTGGTTGATCTGGTTCTGGGGGCAATGCTGTGCGGCGGACATGCGCTGCTGGTGGGCTTGCCGGGTTTGGGCAAGACGCGGTTGGTGGATACGCTGTCTACCGTGATGGGGCTGAAAGGCAGCCGAATTCAGTTCACACCGGATTTGATGCCAGCTGATATTTTGGGATCAGAGGTGCTGGATACTGACGCCGGTGGCAACCGCGCGTTTCGGTTTATCGAAGGTCCGGTGTTTTGCCAGCTGCTGATGGCAGATGAAATTAACCGCGCATCGCCGCGGACCCAGTCAGCGCTTTTGCAAGCGATGCAGGAGCGCGAGGTTACTATCGCAGGCCAACACCGCCCGCTGGGTCGTCCGTTCCATGTGCTGGCCACGCAAAACCCGATTGAACAAGAGGGCACCTATCCGCTGCCCGAAGCGCAGCTTGACCGTTTTTTGGTGCAGGTGGATGTGGAGTATCCTGACAGAGCGACCGAACGCGATATCTTGATTGCGACGACTGGTGCGGAAGAAGCCACAGTGCACCGCGTGTTTGCCGCCGATGAATTGCTGGCCGCGCAGTCGGTTTTGCGCCGGATGCCAGTGGGTGACAAGGTGGTTGAGGCAATCCTTGATCTGGTGCGCGCGTGCCGCCCCGGCGAGGTGGAAGGTGCGGCCTTGGAGGGTATGCTAGGCTGGGGCCCGGGGCCACGCGCGGCACAGGCGTTGATGTTAACCGTGCGGGCGCGGGCGTTGCTGGATGGGCGTTTGGCCCCGTCTATATCTGATGTGGCGGCCTTGGCGCGGCCTGCACTGACGCACCGCATGTCATTGTCGTTCGCGGCCCGTGCGCGGGGTGAAACACTGCACGGCATCATCGACCGCGTGGCCACCCGCGTTTTGGGTCTTGAGACGGCTGCATGACCCTGTCTGAGGCCCCTTTAAGACCGCGCGCCGAGGCGCTTGGTCAATCGTTGCCTGCGTTGCTGGCATCGGCGGAGCATTTGGCATCGACTGTGATGCTGGGCGAACATGGGCGTCGTCGTGCAGGTATGGGCGATGAATTCTGGCAATATCGTCCCACCCATGCAGGTGATCCGGTGCGGTTGATCGATTGGCGCAGATCGGCACGGTCGGACGCGCATTTTGTGCGGGAACGCGAATGGCAGGCGGCACAATCGGTTTCGCTATGGGTGGACCCATCAAAATCCATGGGGTTTTCAGGGGATAAATCCCGCGCGCCAAAGGCCGATAGGGCAAGGTTGCTGGCATTGGCGCTGGCTATTTTGTTGCTGCGTGGCGGCGAACGGGTTGGCCTTGCGGGCGATGCAGCACCGCCCCGGTCTGGCCGCGCGCAACTGTTGCGGTTGTGTGATTTTTTGGAAACTTCGGATGCCTCCGCCGATTATGGTCGCCCCGATGCGCGAGGGCTGGTTTCGCATGGCCGCGCGGTGTTTCTGTCGGATTTCCTTGGTGATATCGCGGGCGTTGAGGATGGTTTGGCGCGTGCCGCTGATAAAGGCGTGCGCGGGGCGTTGATACAGATCCTTGATCCTGCGGAGGAGGAATTTCCCTTTGACGGTCGCACGATCTTTCAATCCATGGGTGGCAGCCTAAGCCACGAAACCCTGCGCGCGGGCGATTTGCGTGCCCGCTATCTGGCGCGGTTGGCGGAACGCAAGGATAAATTGCAATCGCTGGCCCGTGCAACTGGCTGGCACTACCACTGCCACCATACCGGGGGTGGCGCCTTGCCCGCCTTGCTATGGGCCTACCGCGCGTTAGAGGACCGGCGTTGATGTGGATGCTTGGGCCCTTGGGTTTTATATCACCGTGGTTGCTGCTGGGTCTGATGGGCCTGCCAATTCTGTGGCTACTGCTGCGCGCGGTGCCGCCTGCGCCGATTAAGCGGCTGTTTCCCGGCGTGGCCCTGCTGCTTGGCCTGACGGATGAGACGCCAGAAACCGACAAAACGCCGTGGTGGTTGCTGCTGTTGCGCATGTTGGCCGTGGGTGGCGCGATCGTGGCCTTTGCTGGCCCGGTGGTGAACCCGCAAACCCGCGATCCGGGCACGGGGCCGCTGTTGATCTTGCTGGATGCCAGTTGGGCCGACGCCCGTGATTGGCCGCGCCGGATAGACCGCGCGGCAGCGCTGATTGAAGACGCCGGCCGCACTGGCCGCCCGGTGGCTGTGGTGCGGTTGACGGATGCGCCGACCCTGCCCGCGTTTCAGGCGGCGGATAGTCTGGCAGGGCGGATGGCCCTGCTGGCCCCGCAGGCTTGGGCACCGGGGGAAATGGCGGCTTGGGCAAACACACTTCCGGAAGGGGATTTTGATAGTTTCTGGCTGTCAGATGGGCTTGCGCATCCGGGCCGCGAAGACCTGCTAGCGGCATTGGAGTTACATGGATCAGTATCCGTCTTTCAAAGCCCTCGCCCGGTTTTGGCGCTACAACCGGCCAAATTTGATGAAGGTGTGATCAAGCTTTCCGCCTTGCGCCTACCTGCAAAGGATGACGTTTCAATCGAGGTCTCGGCGCGCGGCCCTGATCCATCGGGGATTGACCGCGAACTTGCGCGCCTGCCGCTGGCTTTTGCCGCTGGTGCCGATACTGCGACCGCGGAACTATCCCTGCCACCTGAATTGCGCAACCGTCTTACCCGGTTTGAAATCGCTGGTATTCGGTCTGCGGGCGCGGTTTCCCTTACTGATGACAGCCTGAAACGCCGCAAAATCGCGTTGATTTCCGGCGCGACGCAAGACCGCGAAGGGTTGCAACTGCTTTCCCCCACGCATTACCTGCGCAAAGCTTTGGCCCCGGTGGCCGATCTGATCGACGGATCGCTGGATGATGTGTTGCTGGCCAGCCCCGATGTGATCGTGCTGGCTGATGTGGCCAAGCTGACAGAAACGGAAACCGAAGGCCTGCTGAAATGGCTGGATAAGGGCGGCTTGCTGTTGCGATTTGCTGGGCCACGGCTGGCCGCCAGCGACATTGACCGTGCCGACGAAGACCCGCTGATGCCGGTGCGCCTGCGCCAAGGCGGCAGGTCTGTCGGCGGTGCAATGAGCTGGGGTGAGCCGAAAACGCTGGCCCCGTTCCCGGAAGGGTCACCGTTTCACGGGCTTGCCGTGCCGGATGAGGTAACGGTAAGCCAGCAGGTTCTGGCGCAACCCGACCCCGATCTGCCCGCCCGTACCATTGCGGCGCTGGCCGATGGCACGCCGTTGGTCACGCGTAAAGACGTGGGGCTGGGGCAGGTTGTCTTGGTGCATGTGACGGCGAATGCCGAATGGTCGAACCTGCCGCTATCGGGATTGTTTGTGCAAATGCTTGAACGACTTGCAGTATCTACCCGCCCGGCTGCGCCCACAGCGGAAGATTTGGCTGGGCAAACCTGGGTGCCAGTGGTGGTGCTGAATGCTTACGGCGAGGCGAAAGATGCCGGCGAAGTGGCTGGCGTTGAAGGTGCTGTCTTGGCAGGTGGCCTGAAAACCGGCCCCGCACCAAATCTGCCCCCCGGTCTGTTTGCGGGCGATGACAGGCGCGTGGCGCTGAACGTGATTGGCGCAGATACTGTGTTGGCCCCTGCCGTTTGGCCAGCAAGTATTTCCGTCGAAGGGCTGGAGGGCGCCCGCGAACAAGCCCTGAAGGGCGCGTTCTTGGCGGGGGCATTGGCTTTGTTGTTGATCGATATTCTTGCGTCGCTTTGGATTTCGGGGCGGCTGTCGGGGGCGATTGCCCGGCGAAGTACGGTCAGTGTCATCGTGGCGCTTGTTTGCCTTGCCATCACGCCCGGTGATCTGCGCGCCGATGAGGCCGACGATTTCGCCATCGCCGCCACCTCTGGCGTGGTGCTGGGCCATATCCTGACGGGTGACGCGCGGGTTGACGACGTGGCCCATGCGGGGCTGGTGGGTTTGGGCGAGCGTCTGTTTGAACGCACTTCGGTGGAGCCTTTGCCGCCAATGGCGATTAATCTGGAAACGGATGAATTGGCGTTTTTTCCGTTCTTGTATTGGCCCATCAGCATCAGTCAGCCGCTGCCATCTGCCGCCGCCTATGCCAAGTTGAACCGCTATCTGCGCACAGGGGGCATGATTTTGTTTGATACCCGCGACGGCGACGTTGCGGGGTTTGGCGGGTCAACGCCCGAAGCGCAGCAGTTGCAGACTTTGGCTGCAGCGCTCGATGTGCCACCGTTGGAACCCATTCCGAAAGACCATGTTCTGGGCCGCACCTTTTATCTTTTGCAAGATTTTCCCGGTCGCAATGCAGGGCAAACGATATGGGTCGAAGCATCGCCGCCTGACGCCGAACAGGTGGATGGCATGCCGTTTCGCAACCTGAACGATGGCGTGACGCCGGTGGTAATTGGTGGCAATGACTGGGCATCGGCTTGGGCCGTCGATGCGCAAGGTTTGGCGATGTTCCCCGTTGGGCGCGGATTTGCGGGGGAACGCCAGCGCGAAATGGCAAATCGGTTTGGCGTGAATCTGATCATGTATGTGCTGACCGGAAACTATAAATCCGATCAGGTGCATGTGCCTGCTTTGCTGGAAAGATTGGGCCAATGAACGGAACCGTGATCTTTGATCCGCTGTTGGCATGGCCGTATCTGGGGGCTTTGATCGCAGTTGCTGCCCTGTTCTTGATCGTGGCTTTGTGGCGTGGATTGGCCGGATGGTGGCTGCGCGGCTTAACGGCGGCTGTGTTGTTGACGGCCCTCGCTAACCCCGCTTTGCAAGAAGAAGACCGTGCGCCGTTGTCGGATATCGTGATCACCGTGGTTGATGATAGCGCCAGCCAATCTTTGGGGGACCGCACCAATCAAACCGCCAAGGCCTTGGCTTCGGTGCAGGCTGAAATTGCCGCGATGGACAATACCGAACTGCGCATCGTGCATGTGCGCGACGGGATAGGTGATGCGGGAACCTTAGCGATGACCGGGCTATCAGAGGCGTTGGCAGAAGAGCCTCGTGCGCGGATAGCGGGTGCGATTGTCATCACCGATGGGCAGGTGCATGATCTTGACCTTGCGCCTAATATGCCTGCGCCGCTGCACGTGCTGTTGACCGGGAAAGATGCCGACTGGGACCGGCGCTTGATCATCAAACACGCCCCGGCTTTTGCTATTTTGGGTGAAGAGGTGATGCTGACCCTGCGAATTGAGGATCAGGGTGCTGTGCCTGCCGGTCAAACAGGTGAGGTGGACGTGACCATCGCCATTGATGACGAGGCGCCGCATACCTACACCGTGCCCACGGGTGAGGATTTGGAACTGCCCGTCACCCTGCCACACGGCGGCATGAACGTGCTGCAGTTTTCGGTGGCAACGGCGGACGGAGAACTGACGGATCGTAACAACGCCGCCGTGGTGCAGATCAACGGCGTGCGTGACAGGCTGCGCGTGCTGTTGGTATCAGGCGAGCCGCATGCGGGCGAACGGGTTTGGCGCAACCTTCTGAAATCTGACCCCTCGGTTGATTTGGTGCATTTCACCATTTTGCGCCCACCAGAAAAACAAGATGGCATTCCAGTGGATGAATTGTCGTTGATCGCGTTTCCGACGCGGGAATTGTTCGTGGAAAAGATCAAGGAATTCGATCTGATCATCTTTGATCGCTACCGTATTCGCGGTATCCTGCCGATGTCGTACCTGGAAAACGTGCGCGATTATGTGCGCGGTGGTGGCACGGTTTTGGTGGCCGCAGGCCCCGAATCCGGCGCGGTAGATAGCCTTTGGCGGGCGCCCTTGGCTGAGGTTCTGCCGGTGGACGTGACGTCTCGGGTGATCGATGGCGGCTTCAAACCCGCGTTGACCGATCTTGGCCGCAGGCATCCGGTGACGGAAGGGCTTGAGGCTTTGGCCCCCAAAGGCGGCTGGGGCCGCTGGTTTCGTGCGGTGGAAATGATCCCGAAATCCGGGCAGGTTGTAATGTCTGGCCCGGGTGACCGGCCGTTGTTGGTGTTGGACCGGGTGGAAGAAGGCAGGGTGGCCGTACTGGCATCGG
>JACMNW010000240.1 GCA_014378345.1 Pseudorhodobacter sp.
ACCAGCGTGTGCATCTCGTCAATAAACAAGATCACTTCGCCACTGGCTGCGGTCACCTCGTTCAACACAGCCTTCAAACCCTCCTCAAATTCCCCGCGATACTTCGCGCCCGCAATCAACGCGCCCATATCAAGCGCCATCAACCGCTTGTTGCGCAAACTTTCCGGCACATCGCCGTTCACAATGCGCAATGCCAGGCCTTCGGCGATCGCCGTTTTACCAACGCCCGCCTCGCCGATTAAAACCGGATTGTTCTTGGTCCGCCTGCTCAAAACCTGCATCGTCCGCCTGATTTCCTCATCGCGTCCGATGATCGGGTCAATCTTGCCCGCCGCGGCGGCTTCGGTCAGATCGCGCGCATATTTCTTCAACGCGTCATAGCCCGCCTCGGCAGATGCCGTGTCCGCCGTGCGCCCCTTACGAATATCATTGATCGCCGCATTTAGCTTCTGCGCCGATACGGCCCCCGCAACCAGCGCATCCTTGGCCTTCGATGCCACCATGCAAAGCGCCATTAAAATCCGCTCAACCGGCACAAAACTGTCGCCAGCCTTCTTGGCCACCTTCAACGCTTCGTCCAAAACCCGCACCAGCGCTGCATCCATAAACGGCTGCGCATCGCCCGTCACCTTTGGCAACTTGCCCAATTCAACATCAACCGCCTCCACCACGCGCGCAGGCTCGCCACCAGCACGCCGGATCAGGTTGGCGGCCAACCCTTGATCGTCATCCATCAAGGCTTTCAACAAATGCTCGGGCATCAGCCGCTGATGGCTTTCCCGCATCGCAATCGTCTGGCCTGCATTCAAAAACCCGCGGCTGCGTTCCGTGAACTGCTCAAGGTCCATGACCCAACTCCTTACGTTAGCACCGCACCCATGCGCCCATTATGGCACGCAAAGCGTCCGGCCTGCTTGGCACATGGTAATCCTGAACCCGTGCCGCAAGATTGATCTAAATCAGAACCCAGTTCTTCCGACTTCTCTTTTGCACAAATACTCAAAAAAACCTGAGCCTCTTCGGGGAACCCGAAGGGGCGAGGCAAAACCTTGCGCGCATGCGCTCCGCTTAATTACCGCCCTCATAGCGCACAAACGCAAACGCACTGCCATCCGGGGCCCAATTCGGCACATTCATTGTGCCCTGCCCGCCCGTCAACCCGAACAACTGCCGCCGGTTGCCGCCGTCTGGATCCATCACCCGGATCGCCACGTCCAAATCCTTTGGGTGGCCCTCGGTCCCCGGCGGATAGGCCAGATAGATCACGTGTTTGCCGTCCGGGCTGGGATGCGGAAACCAGTTCACATGATCATCGGCAAACAGCTTGCTTTGCGCCACACCATCCGCCTTCATCACCCAGATCTGCGCATGGCCACCCCGGTCACAATTATAATAAATCCGTGTCCCGTCCGCAGAATAATCCGGCCCGTCACAATGGCCCTCGCCCTGGGTCAACCGCACCTCCGCGCCGCCTTCCACCCCAATCGTATATACGTCAATCACACGTGACCCGCCCCTGGCCGCAACATAGGCCAATCGCCCGCCATCCCGCGACCAGCCATGCCACCAACTTGGTGCATCCGGGCTGATAAGCCGTGGCTCACCCCCCGCCACATCAACCAAAAACATCTCCGATCCCCGCCCGCGATGATGCGATAGAACGATGATTTTGCCATCCGGCGAAATCCCATGATCATTGTTGCAACGGTCCGCAAACCCGGTGTCCACGGCCACCAACGCAGGCCTGTCCAGTGGCACCCAAAACAACCGCCCGCCACCGTTCACCAGCAGCCGCTTGCCGTCCGGGTGCCAATTCGGCGCTTCAATCACCTCGTCACTTTGCAAAACCACCCGCGCTGCACCCAGCGCCATATCCCAGATTTCCAACGATGACCGCATATCCGCCCCCGAAACACTGCCCTGAACTTGACAGATCGCCCGCCGGGGACCAAGAGGCAGCAACCCGAAAAGGAAACACCATGCCAGACGACCGCCTTATCGTGGCGCTAGACGTGCCAAATGTCGTGCAAGGGCTTGATCTTGTCCGCCGCATCGGGGACGCAGCATCCTTCTACAAAATCGGCCTCGGCATGCTCACAGGCGGCGGCTTTGCGTTGGCGAACGAGCTGAAACAAGAACAGGGCAAACGCGTGTTCCTTGATCTGAAACTGTTTGACATCGGTGCCACGATCGAGGCCGCCGTGCCCGGCATCGCCTCCTACGATCTCGATTTTCTCACCGTCCATGGCGACCCGCAAGTTGTTCGCGCCGCCCAGGAAGGCAAAGGCGGCTCTAACCTCAAAATCCTCGCTGTCACCATCCTGACCTCGCTCGACCGCGAAGACTTGGACGCCAACCTTATCCGCGCAGGCGACATTCACGATCTGACGGTCGAGCGCGCCCAACGCGCGCTTTTCGCCGGGGCCGATGGCGTTATTGCCAGCCCGCAAGAAGCAGCCGCAATCCGCGCCCTGCCCGAAGCGGAAGGCAAACTGATCGTCACCCCCGGCGTGCGCCCCGCCGGCACCGATCATGGCGACCAGAAACGGATCGAAACCCCAGCCCGTGCATTGGCCAACGGCGCCGATCACATCGTCGTTGGCCGCCCCATATGGAAGGCCCCCGACCCGAAGGCGGCGGCCCTTGCGATGCTAAGTGAACTGGACCTGCGCGGCTAACCCGAAAACTCGTTAAATTCTTGGAACGCGCCGCTCAGGCGGCTTTTGCGGGCGCGATATTGACCGTCTTCACCGCCAACCCGGTCAAAGTTGCATTGGCCGCCTTTTCCTGATCCAGAATCTGCGATAGCAAATCATGCGCTTCTGCATGGCCCAACTCTTTCGCCCATTCACGCAGCGTGCCGTAGCGCGCAATCTCGTAATGCTCCACCGCCTGCGCAATGCCGATCAAAGCAGCATCCAAGGCCAGACCGGTTGCTTCCTTCATCAACCCTTCGCCCTCTTTCAACAGCCCTTCAATCGCATCACATTTCTCACCCGCGGCTTTTTCACCAACCGACGCAAAAACCTTGTCCAGCATTTTGATCTGGCCACGAGTTTCGTCCAGATGATGTGTAAAGGCCGCCTTCAGATCCGCATTGCCCGCCGCCGTCGCCATTTTCGGCAAAGCTTTGGTCAAGGCGGTTTCGGCGTAATAGATATCTTTCAGCGTATGTTTGAAAATTTCTGATAGCGTTTTCATAACGTTCTCCGTTCTTCTGTAAACCAAGCCCGTCTGCCATTCCGGCATTTGGGCGTTTCAAACCAAGCAATTGTTCAATTACTTGGTGCCGGTGCTGGGGCCGGGGCTGGCGCTGATGGCACTTCCGGGGTGGGCGCTGGTGCCACTTCCGGGGCGGGCGCTGGCACCTCTTGCGGCACAGGCTCTGGCTGAACCATTGGCTCAGGCGTTGCAGGTGTATCCGGCACAACAGAAGGGGCGGCCGGATCTTGCGCAGGCTGCGTAGCAACAGGTGCCGCATCCGGCGCGGTTGCACCATTTTGCGACGCTGGCTCGTTGTCAAGAACGCCCCACGCCACAAGCGCCACTATGCCAACAACGGCAACGGCGCCCAAAGCGGGAACAATGCCCCACCCTGTTGGCGCTGGCGCCATTTGCCGTGGCGGCGTGTCAGGCAATGGTGTCGGGTGGATGTTTGGTCGCGGCGGTGTTTGAGAGTAGTCGGCCATGGGTCTTCTCCTCATGATTGATGCAAGTGCAACCGCCAAGCCCCAACATGGTTCCACTCAAAGCCCCGACACAGGCGATTGCCCGCGCATCCCCATGGGCGCTTCCAATGGCGGCAACCACCCGCAACAGCACAGCCGCCCTGCAACCCGAAATTGCTTAAAACCCAATTTTAGGGCACCATCTGCCTATGGCTAACAACCCTGTCGCCAAAGACAATGACGGAACAGACGATATCGCTAAGTCCTACCTTGGCCATCGGCGCTGCCTCGCCGTCTGCGGCGTGGTGCTGATTGGCAAGATCTACGCCGTCTGTCCCGTAATCAACCCCGTGGTCTGGCTGGACACCATCGCCATATTGGCCTTTTCCACCTCTTGGCTGGTCAAGGGCGATGCCATTCAGGGCGTGATCGGATTGGTCCGCAAGCGGCTATAGCATTTCCAGCATAGGTGGATACCGGTTATGCGGTTCGGAAGTGCAACAAAACACAAGGTTAGATGAATTCGGGCGATTTTGTGCCCGCCCAAACCTATCTAGGCCGCCGCCAAATCCTTGCTCATATAGACGGTAAATCCGTCCATAAACGGCTCGGTCCGGTCAATCTGAAAGCCCAGCGATTGGTACAGCCGCACGTTGCTTTCCATCAACTGCCCTGTCAGCAGGCATAGTCTGGGCAAGCGCAACGTTTTCGCCCGCGACACGGCATGGGCTATCAAATGACGCCCCAAGCCGCGCTTCTGTTGGCTGGGGGCCACGGCGATGTTTTCGATAAACAGGTCATCCTGCCGAATGATCAGCTCAATTATCGCCACCAGACTATCTTCAATATACAGCAATTCAATTTCATGGTCACGGACCGCCGCATCATAATCTGCCGTCATTGGCATCGGTTCGCGGCCAAAGACCGGTACCCATTTGGCATAAGAATCCCGTACCAACTGCCGGACGGCAGACGCGTCAGAAGATACTGCGCGCACAAGGCGCATATGCGTGGTGTTTTCCATGTCAACTTTCTGATTTAACGTGCCAGACATCACTCAATCATAGATGCCAACCGGGCTGCAATGCCGCTTGCCACACGGCGTCCCGCCGACTATCCAATGGCCGATAACTTGCCAAACATGCAAGGCTCCGTAGCTCAGGGGATAGAGCGGCCGCCTCCTAAGCGGCAGGTCGATGGTTCGAATCCATCCGGGGTCACCATTTCTTTTGGCAGCACGTTATTGCGGAAAACTTGTTTTTGGCTGCTTCGTTTTCGCGAATGTTGCTTAAAACAATGCGCGGCAACTGATCTTGGTTAACCCTACCTTTGCGCTCCGTGCGTATGCACGGATAAAGCACGGGATAAGCACGGGTTGCAGTCCGCAAATTTGCAGAAATAAAAGGTATTACCTTAGCGTTCGCAAAGGCTTACGCTGTGTCAGCCACTAAACAGGAAATGCAGCACGTCGCCGTCCTTCACTTCGTACGTCTTGCCCTCAACCCGGAACTTCCCCGCCTCTTTCGCGCCCGCTTCGCCGTTTCCGGCGATGTAATCAACATAGGCCACGGTTTCCGACCGGATAAAGCCCTTCTCAAAATCGCCGTGAATAACCCCTGCCGCTTGCGGTGCCAAAGTGCCGGCAGAAATCGTCCAGGCACGGGCTTCTTTCGGACCAACAGTGAAATAGGTCTGCAACCCAAGCAAGGCGTAGCCTGCCTTGATCAGCCGGTCTAACCCCGCCTCATGCAGGCCCATTTCCTCAAGAAACATCGCGGCCTCGTCATCGGCGAGTTGGGATATTTCTTCTTCGATCCGGGCGGAAATAACCACGGATGCAGCGCCTTCACGGGCCGCCAATTCAGCCACCTTTGCTGATTGGGCATTGCCATTGGCAGCACAGGATTCTTCAACATTGCAGACGTAAAGCACTGGTTTTGATGTCAAAAGCTGTAGCAGCCGCCATTGACGAAGGTCATCTTCCACAACTTTGACAGACCGCGCGGGGCGGCCAGCCTCCAGGGCTACAAGTGCCAGTCGCAGCAAACGGTCTTGGTCGCCTGCGTCTTTGTCGCCACCACCGCGCAGCTTGCGGGCAAGGTTTGCCAACCGCTTTTCAATGGATTCAAGATCGGCCAGCATCAGTTCGGTTTCAATGGTTTCTGCGTCGGCAACCGGGTCGATCCGGCCTTCAACATGGGTGATATCGCCATCTTCAAAACAGCGCAGCACATGCGCAATCGCATCGCATTCGCGAATGTTGGCCAGAAACTGGTTGCCCAGACCTTCGCCCTTCGACGCGCCACGCACCAACCCGGCAATATCTACAAAGGTCATGCGCGTTGGGATGATCTGTTTGCTGCCCGCAATCGCCGCCAGCTTATCAAGCCGGGCATCGGGCACAGCCACTTCGCCAACGTTCGGCTCAATGGTACAAAACGGAAAATTCGCCGCCTGCGCCGCTGCAGTGCGGGTCAACGCATTGAAAAGCGTTGATTTTCCGACATTTGGCATACCGACGATGCCCATCTTGAAACCCATAGACGCTCTCCCATTTCACGGCGTCTTTTAGGGGGGCCGGGGCCAAGGTTCAAGCTTTGCCATGCATAAGGTCTGTCAGGCATTGATTTTCCGCCGCCGCCCGTGCAAACCCGGTCAGGATTTGCAAAAATAGGCCGCGTGATGACCAGAATTGACGATACCTTTGCGCGCCTGCGTGCCCAGAATAAAAAGGCTTTTGTCGCCTATATCATGGCGGGCGACCCCAATGTTGATACGTTTTTCGCCGTGATGCAGGGTTTGCCCGCGGCGGGGGTGGATATCATCGAATTGGGTATGCCGTTTACCGACCCGATGGCAGACGGCCCAACCATTCAGCTCGCCGGGCAGCGCGCGTTGGAAGGTGGGATGACCCTGCAAAAAACGCTAGATATGGTAGTGGCTTTTCGCAAATCAGACACCACTACGCCGATTGTGATGATGGGCTATTACAATCCGATCTATTCGCGCGGTGTCGATACCTTTGTTCGCGACGCCAAAGCTGCCGGAATTGATGGGCTGATCGTGGTTGATCTGCCACCCGAAGAAGACAGTGAATTGTGCTTGCCCGCCCAAGCGGCGGGGCTGAACTTCATCCGGCTGGCCACCCCCACCACCGATGCGAAACGCCTGCCAACGGTTTTGCAAAACACCTCTGGTTTCGTGTATTATGTGTCTATTACTGGGATTACCGGTGCGGCGGCTGCGCGCCCCGAAGATGGGGCGCCCGAAGTGGCGCGGATCAAAGCGGCCACCGATTTTCCGGTGATTGTAGGCTTTGGGATTTCCACGCCGGGGGGGGCGCAGGGGATCGCAGCC